>JALSKP010000511.1 GCA_026988815.1 Myxococcales bacterium
CCGAAGACGGAACCACAACGAGGATACATAATGAAAAAAATAAAAACGACCAAACATGTGTCGCTCCACAAAAGACCCAAGCCCAACGCGCGTAAGGACTTGGGATCCAAGCGAATCCGATTTAGGGTCTCGCTCGCCAAATCAACTGAGAAACAAAACCAAGAAAATCGTGTATTTTCGATGATTGAGAGCGAAAGAGAATTCCCGAAGATCGATGCCACTCCCCTTCAACGCGAAGAGGACCAGCTTTCAGAAAACCAGGATAGCGTCGAAAGCGCTATCCTACTCCAACCCGAGATCGGCCCCCTTTTCCTCCAAAACCACGAAATAGGGGCGGAAATGGAAGTCGATATTACGATCGATCGACAAGCGCTTGTGGACGATATCGTACAGTCAATATTAATATCTGAGACCAAGACCCAAGAAACGAAAGCGCTTTTGGAACTAAAAGTCGCTCAGAAGAGCGTTATCGTTGAAATCACGAAGTACAAAAACAAGAGTAAAATACGATTTCAAACCGAAGACAAGACGATTCGCCAACTTTTAAAAACGACCCGATCGACACTTCGGCGCCACGCCAAAAGCGCAGGGATTCGGATTGCACACATTCAAATTCAGTGATCAAATCCTGGAACTTGCAGAAGCAAAGATTTGGGTATAAGACCGGCCCATGAATGAAAGCGAATACCAAAAACAACTCGCCTATTTACCCAAATCACACACGTTGAATTTGTTGCGTTTTGCGGAAGCGCATTCGTTTCCCTCATTGTCATTGGAAGAGCTTCCTTTGCACCATCAATACGAGGAACCGACGCGCTTTGCATGCGGTCAGCTTTCGAACCTGATTTGGGAATGTTGGGAAAATGCGAAAACAAAATACAACATTGAGCCGAAAAACCTCGAGTGGACTCCGGCGGAACGCAGAAAAACATCTCATTTGCTCTTGGAAGATCTTATCCTTCGAGGAAAATATCGGGGCCAGTATTGTAAGGATATTATGGACGAGATACCGAATTTAGACGGTCATCTCTCCGACACGCTCGAACTCAGACTCGCTTTTCGGGCAGATGTTTGGGAGGAGATGAGATCGCTCCATCTTGCTCAAGAACGAAGTTTTAGTTCGTTCCTTTTGCAGCTCATCGATATGTACACTTTTCGTGTGACGAAATTGAAAGGGTCCAAAAAAGATAGCGAAGAATAAATTCTTCGCTTTCATTTCAATCGGGTTTTAGAGAAGGGCTTAATTATCTTCGGTATCCTCAAGAGGAATTCCTGTACCGCCAGGAGAGACGTACATGGTCATGTTACGGTTGGATTCCATTTTAGGAACTTGTTCAACGGTGGCAACATCTGCAATGTCGTCGGCGATATCGAGTAGAATATCTTCGGCGAGTTCTGGGCGTCTTGATTCACGACCGCGGAACATGAGGGTAAACTTGACCTTATTTTTGTCGGCCAAGAATTTTCTCGCTTGTCGAAGTTTCGTTTCGATATCATGAGAGCCGGTCTTCAAACGAAGTTTGATCTCTTTGAGTTCAACCTTCGTAGAATTCTTCTTCGCCTCGGCCAGCCTTTTTTTCTGTTGATACTTATATTTCCCGTAATCCATAATACGGCAAACAGGCGGTTTCGCTTGGGGGGCGACTTCCACAAGATCTAAGCCAAAATCTTCGGCTTGATTCAGAGCATCGTCAATTTTTAGAATGCCTAGTTGGTTTCCTTCCGGATCAATAACACGGACGGTTGAGGATCTAATTCTGCGATTTACTAATGGGCTTTTTTCTGCCAAGGGTTCCCTATTCTCAGGTAATCAAAATGTATGCGAACGCATTGTTCGCTATAGGCGCGGGCGGGATCGAACCGCCGACCCCTACCGTGTCAGGGTAGTGCTCTCCCACTGAGCTACGCGCCTTTAATTGCATCGGGGTAATAACAATGCCATGCACAACTGTCAATCGAGATCGACCTTTTCGCTATTTTTGCAGGAGCACGGGGATTTCGTTAACGAAGTCGAGAAGAAGCAGCCCGTCTTCGGTGACAACAAAGCCTTGAGCCATCTTCTTATACGTACCTTTGAAGGTGTAAGCTTTTCCGACTTCCACTTTCGAGCGTTTGATAAAATCGTCTGTATAGCCAACCACTTTCAGGAACTTCTTCGCGCCCTCCCCGTCCTTGATGTACATCGAAGGTTGGTTACAGGTTTTCCCTTTTTTCTTGGCTTTCTTCGGATCGCAGGCTTTTGAAATTCTTGCGATCGTTCCGCTAAGCGTCACCACTTTGTCCAGATGTTTGGTCTGATTGTGAATCATGCCCTCAATTCTGAAGGTACCGTCAGGATTCTTCTCTTGAATAACAAAAGCTGACGCCGGAGGTGGCGAGGGTAAACTAACGTTAATCGGTGGAAGATTGGGATCTTCTTTTGTCTTTTCCGTTTTGACGTTGCCCGAGTCCGAGCAACCTACAAAAGCGAGAACGACAAATAATGACATAATTTTCATGACTTCTCTTCGTATTTTGGGTGCATTACTTTCTCGCTTGTTGAGCGGTAATCGTCAAGCCCTCGTATTCCTGATTATGCATTGCTTTTATCATATCGAACAAATAATCCTTGCGAACTTCGATGAAACTAAAGGAATCTTCAATTTGTACGTTGTTGATATCTTCGGGCATCACACCAGCTAGATCACAGATGAGCTCAACAAAATCGTGTTCAACCTCGGTAACTTGCTTTCCGATATTGATCCAAATTTTTCCGGTTTGGTTCTTTTCCTTCTCTGCGCGAGATGCACCGAAATTATCATTTTCGTTTCTACGTGGCTTTGAAGGTTTAGATTTTCTAGGGGGCCTTTCGGTTCTTTTCGGAGCCTTGGTCTGCTTGGTCGGTTTACGATCTTGTTTGGGCTCGGGACGATCCGATCTCTTTTCTTTTTTCGAATCGCGTCGACCAGGTTCCTCTTTCCTTTCCTTCGGATTTCTATCGCGTGCTTCTCGTCGTCCAGAGGAGCGCTCCTCTTTCTTTTCTTCAGGAAGGGTCTCCTTTTTTTCTTCGCGATTAGATTGGATCGGATCGGGCGTGGTATCGGAATTGCGTTTGGGACTCGCTTTCTTTCTTCCCTTCGTGGCAAGACTCAATAATTCGGCGATCAACTTGATGTTTTCTTCGCTTGGATCTTCAACCAAAGAACGGGCGATTTTCAAATATGCGCTCGACACTTCGACGGAGGAATTGGTAAAACTCCTTACTAGATTTTTTTGTTTAGAAACAACAAGATCTTGGGTGGTCGGCAAAGGCCGCTCTTTAAGTGGAACACTATAATGTTTCTTTATCGAAAACAAAGTTGCGCGTTCTCCAGGTGCTACGAGGGAAATCGCTTTTCCTTTCTTTCCTGCGCGTCCTGTACGTCCGGTACGATGTACGTAAACCTCGGCGCTTTCGGAAATCTGGTAGTTAAACACGGTCGCCAAATCTGAAATATCAATGCCACGAGCGGCAACATCGGTGGCAACAATGAAGTCAATTTTCTTAGAACGTAGCTCTTCTAAAGTCCGCTCGCGGGCAGTTTGAGCAAGGTCACCGTTGAGAGGGGCCGTACGAAATCCGCTTCGATTGAGATAGCGTGAAATCATAAAGGTATCGTCTTTGGTATTGGCAAAAATGATTCCATTTTCAGGCGCTTCAAACTCAAGGACGCGAACCAATTCGCGAACCCGTCCAACGCCGGAAATCGGATAATAAATATGCTCAACATCTGCAGCGGTCACCGACTCGTCTGAGTGGGTAATAAACTCAGGATAATAGAGCATCGATTTGCCTAAGCTTCGAACCTCGGGTGTAATCGTGGCGGAAAAAAGTAAGCTCTGACGGTTCTCAGGAAGACGGTTAATGACTTTATCAACCTCCTCCTGGAATCCCATCGAAAGCATCTCGTCGGCCTCATCGAGTCCGAATACACGCAAGTTCGATAGATCGACTTTTCCACGATTGATGAGATCGATTAAACGCCCGGGGGTCGCGGTCACGATTTGGGCAGTTTTCAACGCCTCATATTGGTTTTCGTAAGAGGTACCACCATAAATCGTCGTAACGGAGATATCTTTGTGTTTACCGAATTTGGCAAACTCCTCCCCTACTTGTTTGGCCAACTCGCGGGTGGGAGCAAGGAATAGAACTTCTAGCGTACCTGGATTTGAATCCAGCAGCTCGATAATAGGTATAACGAAGGCGGCGGTCTTACCGGTCCCTGTTTGGGATTGAACGATAAGATCGAGTCCGGCAACAATGAGTGGAATGGTTGAATGTTGGACCGGAGTGGGGGAAGAATAGTTAGCTGAAGCAATCGCTTTCACAAGTCCTTTACTTAAAGTGTACTTGCCGAAATCATTAGCTGTCTCAATTTGCATTGCAAAATCCAGAAATAGTTTTAAAAATCACATTAATGTGCGAATCTGATTTATCGGAAACAACAGAGGTGCGCAAGTTGGGTTCAAAAGCTTCGTTTATTGAAATCCTAAAAGAGGTCGCCGCTAAGATCCCCGATCCCGAAATCGGTATTCTACAAGGTGCATGGGAAAGTCTAGTCGGTCAGGAGTTGGCCCACCGTTCACGCCCGATCGAGCTAAAGCGCAATGAGTTGATCATCGAATGCGAAGCCTCGTGGGTGGACTCGATGGGCTCGCTTAAGCCTCAGATCCTTCGAAAAATAAATTATCGTTCTCCATGGAATTTCCAGAAACTCACCTTTATTGAGGGAGAATTCACGCCTTTTATAAAACCTATTTCTGGCGCTCAAGAATTTAATGCTCTAGAGGATGCCCATTTCGACGAAATCATGACCCAATCGCAAACAAATATGGAGGGTTTAGACGAGGAGACAAAAATCCTCGCCGCCTCGATATTGAAAAAGATTATTTTAGATAAATGACTATTTTTGTACGGGAGCGATTTTCTCAGCAAGTATAATGCTGCGCCTGCTTGCTGGACCAAGATAAGCGCCGCGATGGAACACTTCGCCGCTCACTTCGATAACCCTAAATCCGCAATAGCCTAAAATACGTTTCATTTCATGAAGACTATAGAGACGTATAAAGCTTTTATATTCACGTGGCGGCGCACCATCATAAATGAAGGAACGTTTGGTTTGGAGAATACTTGTCGAGAAATCAAATTCAACTTCTTCTAAGAACACACATTCGATGCCTTCCCACCATGTTCGGGTAGGCATACGTGCCACGACATGATCGCGATTAATGGTATCAATGAGTACGCGTCCGCCCATTTTCAGCGAGCGATTAATGCCTTCCAAAACCCCAACATTGGTGCGGTCGTTGAAGTACCCAAATGAGGTTTGCCAACAATAGCATCCGTCAAAAATCTCCGAAAAATTCAGTTCGCGCATATCGCCATGAATAAATTTAATTGAGAGGTTGCGTTTTTTTGCTTGCGCTAAGGCGTGCTGCAATAAATCGATAGAAAGATCGAGTCCTGCGACTTCTAACCCTTCTTGGGCGAGCTCAACGGCGTGACGCCCAAACCCACAGGCGAGGTCCAAAACGCGCGCTCCAGACTTCAAACCAAGTGATCGCTTGATAAATTCGACTTCGCGGGCCGTCTCATTTTTTAGATCTTTTGGAAGGGTGCGTAGGTATTCTTCATCAAACAAAGTGTGGCACCATCCGCTTCGCCGTTCATCTTCGGCGGTGGGGTGAACAGGCCTTGTTTTTTGTTTTTTCTCATCTAAAAGATCTTGAACGATGCCGTTGAGTTCTTCATCGGTAGATGCGTTCTCAGCTTCTGGCCGAGGTGGAGGACGATGTGCGGCAGGACGTTGGGCGGATACTTTCGCAGGATTTTTTGCCACCGGTGGTGGTGTGGGTTTTGAAGGCGGGGCGATTGCTTTTACTTCCTCTATTTCAAAACTATCAGGATCGATTTCTAGTTCAGCAGAAACCGAGGCCGGATCTTTAAGTGCCTTTTTACCATCAATGTCGGTTTGACTTGGTGCGGCCATTTGTTGGGTTGCTGCAACCGATTTTTGATGATCCATCTCTCCAAAAGGCGTCGAAACATTCCCTTCGGCACGGTTGACGGTGGCGATCTTAACCGTTGGTTCGGGATCCTTTTCTGTTTTTGTATGGCCGCCTTCTTGCCATTTTTTTGTTAGAACGCGCGGGGGTCGTACGAGGATATCAGGTGCAAAACGTTGGTCGGTTAACAGCGCATCGATTTTTATAGGCTCGTGAAAATCTGCGCGTGAAAAAGCTCTCATATCACGCGTTTTAACCAATTCTTCCCGATCAAAAACGAGATTTTTTTCTTCTTTAATAGGCGGATCGACCACGAAAGAATCTTCAATGGTGCCCTCGACCCATTCCTTTTTCATTGCATCCAATGCTTCTTTGGGAATGGCTTGGGTAGAATCAAGTTCACCTTTTTCGACTTCTTCACCTTTCGGACCGAGGTCTTCCCTCTCTACTGCGTCATTGACCTCAGTTGGTACCTTGAATTCGGGCATACTAAAACCCAGTTCTTCGTCGGTTTGATCTGTCAATTCTCTTCCTTCATCAGCCGACTCTTCCGCGCCATTTGCCACAAGAAACTCTACAAAAATAAAATTTGAATAACGTAGGCGGATTGTATCGGAGGGAGAGATGAATCACAAGTATAGAAATCTCTTAGAGACCCTTCTTTCTGATCCAAAGGTTTCACTTTGATAGGAACCCAGAAGGCAAAAATTGCGATAGTTGTTGATATTTTTCATCTTTGCGTCGATGGAGAGCGAGCTAAAATCTAGGTTTCTTAACCACAACTCCTTGCCCAAAAAAGAACCTAAACCTATTCGACATCAACTTTTTTTTTCGGATATAAATAAATATTTACTTTTCTTCGCAAACACGTGGAACGAAGGATTTTGAGATGACGATATTTTTCATAAAAGTAGGCATATCTCGGGAAGGTCCCGTTTTCGGGTCGCCGGTTTCGTAAACATGCTGCAGTTCAAAGTGATTCAGATATTTAAGGCTGCCGTTATTGTTTTCTCCATTTATCCAATATTCTAAGATACCATTCCTCATCCCTGGATCGATCATTTTAACGTGGAATTGAACCTCCTTCCACACATTTATTGCTAACCTCGACCCTTTAGCGCCCCCAAGATCGTTTTACGATCGTCATCTCATCTCTTCAATACGGTTCATCGTAAAAAATGGACCTCAAATACTTCAAACCCAGTTCAGTCAAACGCGTTCCCATCTCCGCGTCGGAATGTTCTACGAACTAGGCATTCCACGCAGAGTATAGGAACGAGAATTTTAAAGAATTTAAATGCCCCTGAAAATGATCACACTTGTTCAAACCAGTGCCAAAATTGCCACGACGATGTTGGGTTGACATTTGCGTGACTTTATCCTACCAAGATGGGCCTGACGGACGTGCTCTTTTTGAGCACGCGCCAATTACATCCTCCACAAAAACTCTAACCATTGGTTTATTCATATGGGCATGTTTGATGTTGTATCTAAAGGCTTTCGAGACGTTAAAAATCGTTTTGAAGGAAAAAAAGAAATCACCGAAGAAAATATTGATGAAGCATTAAAGGATATTCGAAAGAGTATGCTTGAAGCGGACGTTAATTTTAAAATCGCCAAAAATTTCATTGCCAGAGTAAAAGAAAAATCACTCGGTATTGTCGTCAAAATTAAGGTGACCTCATCGAATGATAAAATGGAAATCACGCCTGGTGATCATTTTATTAAAATTTGCCACGACGAACTCGAAGCATTGATGGGGCCTGTAGACGCAAGTATCGTCTACGCTAGCAACCGAATGGAACCCACAAAAATCATGATGGTGGGATTGCAAGGTGCTGGTAAAACCACCACCACCGGTAAACTTGCCAAATTCTTGATCGAACAAGAAAAGAAAAAACCGCTTCTTGTCGGCGCAGATGTTTACCGACCCGCCGCCATTGAACAACTTCGTGTTCTCGGAAAACAACTCGGCGTTCCCGTTCATGCCGTCGAAGGTGGAGATCCAGTTCAAGTATGTAACGACGCCATCGCCATCGCAAAAGAAAAAGGCTGCGACGTTGTGATCTTCGATACCGCTGGACGATTGGCCGTCGATGATCTTCTCATGGAAGAGTTGGAACAGGTCGTTGAAACCACAAAACCTGAAAATATCTTCCTCGTTGTCGATTCAATGATCGGACAAGATGCCGTCAATACGGCCAAAGAATTCAACGATCGGTTGGAAATCGATGGCTTTATCATGACCAAACTGGACGGTGATGCCAGAGGCGGCGCCGCCCTTTCTATCAAAGAGGTCACCGGTAAACCGATCAAATACATCGGTATCGGTGAAAAACTTGAAGACCTTGAACCCTTCCGTCCTGAAGGTTTTGCGAATCGAATTCTCGGTTTTGGCGATGTCATGGGACTCATGGCTAAATTCGAACGGACCATAGACGAGGCCGAAGCCGAGCAGATGGAAAAAGACGCCATGCGTATGCTCGGTGGCGAATTCGACTTTAACGATTTCTACCGACAACTTGAGCAAATCACCAAGATGGGACCCATGTCCGAGATCATGGAAATGATGCCCGGCATGGCCGGAATGAACGTTCAAATTGACGATAACGAACTCGCCAAAATTCGAGCGGTTATCCAATCCATGACCGAAAAAGAAAGAAAGGTTCCCGACCATCTTACCCGTCAACCCAATCGCATCAGAAGAATCGCCAAGGGATCGGGAACGCCACAAGAAAAAGTTGAACAGTACGTTCAGCAATTCAATATGATGCGTCAGATGATGGCCCAATTCTCAAACATGGGTGGCGGATTCTTAAACAAACTTCCCGGATTCAAACAACTCAATGCCATGCGATCGCTTAAAGATATGGATCTCAACTCCCTCTTCGGCGACTTGATGGGAAGCGGCGGAATGCCAGGAATGCCTGGCGGCGGCGGAGCTGGCGGGATGTTTGGAAACACACCTCAACTTCCGCCTGGTTATTCTCCTCCTGGCGGACAATTACAATTTTCTGGAAAAGGGACCAAATCAAAATCGACCTCGCTCGCATCCAAAAAACGTAAGCGTAAAGCGGCTCGAAAAGCGCGCAAAAAAGGCGGTCGTAAAAAGTGAGCTCGGCAAGCCGGACATGTGCGCTACATGCCAATCACAGCGCTGTTGCCATATGTTGCACCTGTCAGATCGACATTTGTGCTGCTTGCCATCACACCAATCCCCTCGGATATGCCATCTGCCCAGGATGCAAAGAGACCCTTCGAGCCTTCGAACAAACCCTCTTTCCATGGGAACAAGCCTCCTTCTCAAGACTTCCTCAAACCTTCTTTAGAACGTCGGCTAATGTTCTCTTTAAGCCTTTTTCTTTTTTTACAGATCTAGCCTTTTGGACAAGTTTTGATAAACAAAAAGAAGGGGGATTTGGGAGAGCAATCGCCTTTGGACTGATCTGCACCGTTTTTGGCATGGTCATTACACTCTTCTATCAATATCTTTTCGTCGATGATTTCTTAGAAATCGTAAGAACAACGATTCAAGAAAACGATCTCCCGGCAGAAGTAAATCCAGACACCCTTCTCACGCTCTTGTTCTTGATGATTCCCTTACTGGGTATTCTAGCATTTCTGGCGCACTGGTTTGTCCTGGAGATGGGTTTGCGCCTGCTTGGAGCACAGACCAAATGGTCGATCAGTGGACGTGTGGCTGCCTATTCTTCGGCGGCCTATCTCGCAAAGATCTTGCCGCCCATTGGAGGCTATCCAATCGGGTATCTTGTTGCGATCGGATTCCTCATTCAGCTCGAAACGACGGCGATTCGAGTCGTCTACCGACTACCAGCCGGAAAAACCTTCCTCGTTATCTTACTACCTTTTTTGATTACGATACTCGTTCACCAATAAGAACAACGCAAAAGCGAAGCACCAGGCCACGCACTAAAAACATCGAAGGGATCAGCGAGCATTACAGAAGGCGAGTGTATGTCTTAGAAAAGCGATCCCTCCTTTCCTTTCGCAAAAACCAAAAAAAAACATCCGTGAGGACGTTTGGTAAGGGTAAGAATTTGGATTAACGTTTCGAGAATTGGAAACGAGCGCGAGCGCCTTTCTGTCCGTACTTCTTACGTTCCTTCACACGTGCATCACGTGTGAGAAATCCATTTTCCTTAAGAACACCGCGTAACTCGGGGTTGTAAAGTAGAAGTGCTCTAGAAATACCGAGACGAACGGCTTCTGCCTGTCCAGTCTTACCGCCGCCTTGGGCTGTGACGTTAACGTCAAATTGATCTAAGGTTTCTGTCAGAACAAAAGCTGATCGTAAAACCATCATCAAAACGTCGCGATGAAAATACTTATCGGCGTCTAGACCATTGATAGTGAATTTACCACTTCCTGGTTTTAAATAGACACGTGTACGTGCTGCTTTGCGTCGTCCGATTGCGTGAAATTGTTGTAGTGCCATATCTTATTCTCTAAATTTCGAAAGGTTGCGGTTTCTGTCCCACGTGTGGGTGATCAGGTCCAGCGTAAATTTTAAGTTTGGAAATAATTTTTGAACCTAAAGGTCCTTTTGGAAGCATCCCGTAGACTGCCTTATGAATGACCGTTTCCGGCTCAATCTTAAGAAGGTCGGCTAAGACGATTTCTTTAATTCCACCAGGAAAACCGGAGTGACGGTAATATTTCTTCTGAGACAGTTTATTACCCGTAACAACGATTTTGGATGCATTGATGCATACGACATAATCGCCAGTATCGACGTGTGGTGTAAATGTTGGCTTATGCTTTCCTCGAAGAAGTGTTGCGATTTGGGTAGAAACACGTCCTAAGGTCTGACCTTCAAGGTCGATTACATGCCAAACTCGATTAACTTCTGAATCTTTTGCGCTGATCGTGGTCATTTCGCTATTCCATTAATATTGCGGCATCAACTAACAACCGCGTAGTTCTAAGGCGGCGTTGTTTATCCACAAAGGCTGTTGATGTCAAGCTCTTCTGAGGTTTTTGGATCAAATCAATTCTTAAGGCTTAAATTTAAATTTAAATCGTTGAATCATTTTGCCTTCAACTACATTAATTTGCCGACCCATGGATTGCTCTTTTATTTTAAAGGTTAAAGCGTAACTTCCCTTTCTAAGCGTCGTATCAAAAGGCGTCATACCGACTTTTTTTCCTTCGTAATAAATCGAAGCAGTGGGTTCACTCAAAATAAGAACAGGAAGTCCATCATGATGCACGAAGGTTAGCGCTTTAACTTGAGGTGTTTTCTCGACCTCCTCATTCGGTTGGGTGAGAAAAATCACAGCTCCCACGCCGAACGCAATGATCAACGCTGTCATGAGAAGCATCATCACGATCAAGCCCGTATTTTTCTCCTCTGCAGCCTCACGACTCATTCCAACACTCGCGCCAGTATCGGGCTCAGAATACACCGCAAGTTCATCGGTTTGGGCAATCAGGCCTAGTACGGGTCCAGTCGTGGGCTCAGGCAAGGGCGTCGGAGAACCGACATGAGGTGCCACCGATGGCGGCGGAACGTAAGGCGAGGGGATTTCGGTTTTACTTGTCCGCAAGGTTGGCAGGCCGCGCAAACGACGGACATAAGCCGACACATCACGATCGGTGACCATTCCGCCCAAGGCCAACATATTGTTGGAAATATCTCTCAACATCTCGTTCGCGTCCTGATAGCGATCGTTGGGATCCTTTTGCAGGGCATGGGTCAAAACATCAACAATAGATTGAGGAATATCTGGACGTATCGTTCGTGCGTCTGGCGGATCCAAAGACATGATTCCGGTGACTGCCTGTAGATCATCTCCAAAGGGACGAGAGGTCGTAAGTACTTCAAACAACAACAAACCCACCGCGAAAAGATCGGCTCTTCGATCAACATTTTTACTTTGGATTTGCTCAGGCGCCATGTAGGCAAATTTTCCCTTCACACCACCCGGTTCGGTTCTTGAGCGATTCACGACAGCTTTTGCAACCCCAAAATCCACTAGTTTAATCACTCCATCATTGGATAGGAGGACGTTTTGCGGCGAGATATCACGATGAACAAGATGGTAGGGTTTGCCATCTTTGTCGGTAAATTCGTGAGCATAATCTAGGGCTAGCAAAACATCTGAAACAATTTTACAGGCAATATTTAGAGGAAGCTGGCTATTTGTACCTCGGACGAGTTCCAATAATTGCTCGACATCAATACCGTCGAGATACTCCATCGCAATAAAATAATGGCCATCAACCTGACCCAATTCGTAAATCTGAGCAATTTGGGGATGGTTAAGTTGGGCGACCAAATGGGCTTCATCCAGAAACATCTGGGTAAAATCTTTATCATTTGCCAAGTGGGGAAGAATTCTTTTGATCACCAATTCGCGCTGAAATCCACCGGGACCTGATTGCTCGGCTAGCCATATTTCGGCCATCCCGCCTGTGGCCAAGTGGCGTTTAAGAACATATTTTCCGAGTGTTTGGGTATTCATAAGATATGCAAATGTAGTCCAGAAGAGGATCTCTTGCAAGAATGTCGACGCTTATGTCGCAATTAGATTGTAAATTTGGCAAAGATGTTTAAGATCTCGATAGATTTATCTCACTACTTTAGGAGGCCAAGGATGGCAATCAACAGAGTCCCCACTATTCGTACGCTTGACGGGAAGAAAATCAAGGTTTCAAAATGGATCGCATGCAACCCCGAATCGGGATTTGCAAACGCCGTTTTTGAGGTCGAGCATCCAACCAACCTGGCCAACCACAACGCCCTTTTGTTATCCACCTCCAAAGGTGAGTACTTGGTCCAACTCAACCGCTTCCATCACGGCGAAAACCTAAGGGTGAATGGACGGGTCTCAAAACACGACTCTACCGAGCTTGCTCAAACAGAATGAGCCTTGTAGAACCCAATTTATGCATCCAGAAAATCCACACCGTACGCCTTATAATTTCAACCGCCTCCGACGCGCAAATCCAGATCTAAACCCTTTCATTTTCATGAACCAACATTGGAAAGAAACGATAGATTTTGCCAATCCAGAGGCCGTTTTTCAACTCAACAAAGCCCTGCTCCTCCACCATTACCGACTCGATACCTACGCTCTTCTGCGCCCCCACCTCTGCCCCGCCGTTCCCGGACGGGCGGATTATCTATACCAGATCAAAAACCTTCTCGAAGATGGCTTTGGTCGAAAAAACGAGCAAGAGAACACCCCCCTTAGGGTGCTAGATATCGGCGTGGGAGCCAATTGCATCTATCCCATTATTGGCGCCCAAGGGTTAGGTTGGCAGATGGTGGGGGTCGATATCTGCGAATCATCCGTGGAGGCAGCCCAAAAAATCATCGCAGGCACCGAAGGTCTAGCCGAGAAAATCGAAATTCGATACCAAGAAAACAACGCCAATATTTTCAATGAGGCCATAAAGAAGGACGAGTTCTTTGATCTTACTATTTGCAATCCCCCCTTTCACGCGAGCGCAGAAGAAGCGCAGAAAGCGAGGACGCGAAAACTAGGCAATCTTTCCACAAACAAGCAACTTACAAAAAGCGAAAAACAAACCCAAAATTTTGGCGGAAAAGCAAATGAATTATGGTGCAATGGTGGCGAGGCATTGTTCATTAAAAGAATGATTAAACAAAGCATTTCTCATAAAAAACAAGTAAGCGTCTTTACCACACTAGTTTCCAATCAATCACATTTGGCCAAGCTCTACAAACAACTCGATAAAGCAAAAGCAACACGAACAACCCTTCCCATGACCATTGGCCACAAACAAAGCCGCGTGCTTGCCTGGACCTGGTTATAAGCGACGTCTAGCTCAAGGGGTGAGAGAAATGATGTTAAATAGTTCCTCTCGACATAAGTGGGTAGGACCCGAATCGTGCATGATAGCATCCAGCGCGGATAGTCTTTTGTAGAAGCGTTCCCGACGCTGTACATCCATGGTTCGCGCAGAACCATATCCCTTGTAGAAGGCCAAGATCGAAGCTTCGTCATGAATGACATCATCGATGTACAAAAAATAGGCAATATCCAATTCTGGTGGAAGAAAAACAGAATACTCAAATCCTGTAATCGCCTCGATTTCCAACGTTTCGCTGTTCAACCAAATATGTTCAGCTGACGGTCGACGATGATTCCATGTCGGCGGTGTTCGGGGATGAAAAGTGGCCAATTGAACTCTTAAGTCCGCGATCGCATTTTTTATCTTTCCGATGGCCTCATCAGAGAAAAATTGTTCACGAAGATGTTCCGAATAAAGTTCCAATTTTGCAGCAACGTATCCATTAAAGGTTAACCAAGAGCGATCTCTTTTCTCAGAAATCGGATCACCAAATCGTGTTGGCGCGGGACAGTTATGAAGTTTACGTAAGAAACATCCAACCTCCTTGGCATACTTTATTTTTTCTCGGGGTCGGCCTTGCTCTGCAAAAAATACTTTGGCATTTACGCCCTTGATTTCGAGGCTAAACCAGTTCGCTCCGCATTCTTGGATCGGGGGAACCACAAAAAGGTGGGAGCTTAAGGTGGTAAAGGCGAACTTGGCTCGCGCGAAATGTAGCGGGTCTTCAAATGTATAAAGCAAATAGGATTTTGAGTCCTTTTTGACAGAAAAAAGGTGTGCTCCCCCCTCTTCTCCGAGTTCATCAATTTTTTCGAAACCCTCTTTTTCAAAATTTAACAAAACTTCCTCGTAGGAATGTAGGCACCGCAAACATAAAGATTAACCCGTCTTGGGCGTTTAGGAAGATCTCTTTGTATTTTCGTTTGAACATAAACGCTGCCTTCTCCAAAACCACCTCGCCCCTTTTCCAGTACAAGGACCCTATGATGTAAGTCATCGTCCACTATAGCCCCATGCACGCATCAGGAATTTTTCCTTGATCGGCGTGTATAAATTGCAATGTATCCAAAACGCTCTTGCATGTTTTTGGGCTCAGTGATTTTGACATCGCCGATTTACAATGCTCGCCGATGCCTTCAACGTGGGCGGACGCTTTGCAACACGCGTCCATCTTTCGACAAATATCGCCTTTGCAAGACGCAAAAAAGAGAAGCACGACGGAAAAGAAGAAAAAAGTTGTTTTAGCGTTGTTCAAAATAATTTGTTAAGAC
>JALSKP010000512.1 GCA_026988815.1 Myxococcales bacterium
CTCTGCATGCAACTTATCGGATTCTGCACCTGTGTCTGGCGATTTGGGTAATCCGAAGTCAGATTTTCCCTCAAAAGATCTTGTTGAAGACCAAAGGAGCGATGCAACCAAGGATGTTGGCCTCACAGACACAGGACAACAGGATCTCGCGAATTCATTGTGCGGGAATGGTACAATCGACGGGGATGAAGGTTGCGATGGAGATCAACTAGCCCAACAAACTTGCACGTCAGTAGGGTTTAAC
Organism: Myxococcales bacterium; assembly: GCA_026988815.1. Lineage (GTDB taxonomy): Bacteria > Myxococcota_A > Bradymonadia > Bradymonadales > Bradymonadaceae > CALJNB01. The sequence goes on from JALSKP010000512.1 coordinate 245, forward strand.
TCCGGCACGATAAAATGTTCAAATTGTGAGCTTGACCTATCGGGATGTTTTACGTGTGGAGACGGTATTGTTCAGTCAAGTGAAGTGTGCGAAGAGGACAACTTTGAGGGCCGGACCTGCGCTGGCGAGCTTGGAGATAGTCTCGTTGGATACGCCTCGGGAACCTTATACTGCGACGATAGGTGTACGCAGATCGTTACGAATCGATGTCAGCGAAAATTCAAGGAAGTAGAAGTGGGCTCACAACACACCTGTGCTCTTTTAGAAAACGGAGAGGTTCAATGTTGGGGGCGAAATGATTTGGGTCAAACATCGGTACCATCAGACCGGTTCAAAACGATTGTTTTGGGTGGCAATACAAGCTGTGGAATCACCCAGGCTTCGAAATTAAAATGTTGGGGAGAGAACGTTCCAGTACCGTTGAACGAAAATATTGTCCAACTCGCCGTTGGAATCAACCACGCATGTGCGGTTCAACTTGATGGCAAAATACAATGTTGGGGAATCGGAACGGATGGGCAAACTTCTCCGCCTCGGACAGGAAATTTTATGTGGGTCGGCGTCGGAAATTCCCACACATGTGGTTTGACACGACAGGGGCAGGCAGTGTGTTGGGGAAAGAACGATAATTTGCAGAGTTCTCCCCCTACAACCCGATTTACCCAAATCGTGGGAATGTACAATCGAACCTGTGGACTTAGCGATCTCGGTCGAATCGAGTGCTGGGGCGAAAATATTGTTAACATTCCAAACGGTAATTATGAACGCATTATTGGAAGTAACTCTTTCTTCTCGACTCGTGTCTGTGGTGTAGAGTCCGATGGTCAATTCCTGTGTTCTGATAGTCCGAGCGTAAACAATTACGATCCCCTCCACCTCGAAACAATAAAAGATGTAGCCGTCGCCACCCACTCTTGTGTGGTGTTTGAAACGGGAAGATTAAAGTGCGTTGGTCAAAATAGGTGGGCTCAAGTTATTCTTCCTGGCGAGTTCTTCAACTCTATTTTCCACGAAATTGGAGAAGATAGATTTTGCGCTCTAGACCCCAACGGAAAAGCAAAGTGTTGGGGCCGTTTCCAAGGGCCGCCAGGTGAGTTCTCAAAATTAAGTGTGGGCGACGATTTTGTATTGGGGTTGACGACCGAAGGTGGACTTGTTTTCGAAGGGACCCCACCAGTGAGTCCCCCAACTGACCTCGGTTTTGTCGACGTTTCTGTCGCTCGTCGGGAAATTTGCGTGATCACAAAAAACAACAAAATTCAGTGCGAAGGTTCCTTCAATGTGATCGAACCGTCGGGGGAATTCGTTAAACTTCAGACGGCGAGAAGAGGAGGGTGCGCGATTCGAAAAGGTGACGGGTCTATTCAATGTTGGGGTCAAACAGTAGCTGCACCTGTGGGAAATGGGTTTGTTGATATTCGTGGTAACAAGAAAAATTTCTGTGCAATAAAGGCAGACGGTATATTAAGCTGTTGGGGAGAAAACCAATGGATCGCGCCCACTGGTAATTTTTCAAAATTCGCCCTCTCTAAAAATTCTAATGTAGCTCTATGTACCCTCCAAAAGGGTAGCAATGAGATTGAATGCTGGCGAAGCGATGGAGTGAAGATACAAAGTTTGGACCTTCCTTCCGCCGCTTTTTCGGAGATTAGTATGGGACGCAATGTGGGGTGTGCCATAGGCGCAACGAAGAGGGTTTCTTGCTGGGCACTCACTCTTTAGTTCGAACGACGCTACATTTTGTGGAATTTTTTTTTCCAAAGGAAGACCTGAGGAATCCTTTGTTTCTTAAAACGCGCTTTCGAGTTCGCTGACTTGTTCATCGCTAATCAAACTATTTTCTAGGAGTTGTTCTAATAAGATATCGGGATCGTCTCCCGTGAAATCGACCGCACAGGCAGGATGTACAAAGCCAGCGCTTTTGCCGAAACCTTCAACCTCAATGGGG
>JALSKP010000513.1 GCA_026988815.1 Myxococcales bacterium
AAACTTTAAATATTTATATCAGAGCACTTCATCAGTTTTGATGGAATAAGTGGAACACTATACTGTCCCTAAAAGGCCGGTGGACTTAGAACTTGAGTCAATTACAATTACTTTTCCGTCCGTTCCGCCCATATCAGAAATCATCTGAAGGCGTAAAAGCTCTTTTGCAAAAGGATTGTGTTGAAGAATACTCGCCACATTTGCGAGCTGCTTTGCAACCTCAAGTTGGTTATGAGCTTTTTGTATATTGGCCGCATTTTCTCTTTTAACGGCCTCCTCTCTCATCAATAACTTCTTAAGTTCGTCGGTCATCGAGGGATCACCAATCGCAATTTGAAAACCTCCCAATCCCCAACCATTGGTTTTTGAGAGTTCGTGTAATTCGGTTTCAGCTTTGTTTGCAATCTGAGATTTATACTGCGCTAACTCATCGATCGTATAAGAGTTCGCCGCACCAGAGACCACAGAAATCACACTCACTCGCAATGTCTGAAACGCGTTTTGCACATTGATCAAGGCTTGCGTTGCGTTCACCACCCTTGCCGTATATCCGACCTTAATGGATGTCGGCGTCCCGCCCTTTGTTATCACATCAATATCGACTTCGGCAGTCTGAAGGGCGGTCGATATTTTTACGACAGAAGAAATGATGGGCGACACCCAGTGCACCCCCGGTCCAAGGATTTTTGTAGGTTTGCCAAGCGTAAAGACTTGACCGACGAAAGGCGCCCTAATAATTTTAATTCCCATTTCAAACTCCGTTATATTTTAAACATCTTCAGTCTAGCTCGCGAAGGTGTCAAGGGTCTGAATCGACCGAAAAGCTGTCTCAGGTCACCTAAAATGATGCTCGGCTCGCACCCCGCATCTTCAAGCCTGCCAACATCTTGACGGACATCGGGAATCGTTCAATCTTGTGCCTTATTGCCCATATCAAATTCGGATTCCTTTTCAATTTTCCGACACCCGCCTCCCACACACGCCCAAGTGACATCGTTTGGGCAACCACAATCGTTCTCCTCCTTCGATAAAAGGTTACACGAAGAAACAAAAGTAAGAGCCAAGAAAAAACGAACTGAAAAGGAAGGAGTCATAGGTGATAAACACGTTGTTGGAAGAAGGTGAACAAAGTGAACAGTTCGGAGCCTTTGAATCAAAAGTGCGCTCCACAATTTCTCCATATTTAATCCAAATCCTCTCCAAATCCTTCTGTTATTGTTCTTTTAGAAACCTGGAGTTCAACCATGAAAAAATTTCTGACTTTCAACCTATTCATTAGAACACTATTCGTTCTCACCGCCTTTGTGCTTCCCCTGGTCGCTTTTGTCGTCGAGCTCACCACCCACATGAGCGCCAAGGATATCTCCTACAATCCCATGCCGACCAATGCCCATATCGCGACCGTCTTTCTCATCCCTTGGATTATCCTCTTCTGGGGATTTCAAAAGATAAAAGGCAAAGACATGAGCGTACCTTTATGGAGAGTTACCCTCGGTATGGTTGCCTCGTCTTCCTTCGTTTTCGCAATGCCGTTGGTTCCACTGCTTCCCTTCGCGTTAATCCTTACCGTGGTCGGCATTGGTTTCCTTCCCTTTGCACCATTATGCACTGCTATGGCGGCGCTATTTGGCATTGCCTTTGGATATAAAAAAGCAAAGGAAAAGGCAGTCAAGGGCGACCAGAGTTCGAGGATTCCGTGGGGAAGTTTAGGTCTGGTTTTGGGATTTCTATTTATGCTCACGCTCTCCTTTCCAGAAGCACAAGTTAATCGCGCGATCGCGATGGCAAGGGAAATGAACGATAAAGATAACCGTGCCGAGGCCGTAAAAATTCTACGGACCGTTGACGACAAATACGTCCGACAAGCGATTTGCGAATATCGACGTGTGAGAGGTCCAGATCCCCTCCATCCTTTTTGGGCCTCAGGTCTATTTGAAAACACTCACTATTTTGATTCTGAATTATATTGGAGCATGAGCGGTAAGCCTTGTGATCCAAACACTTGGGGTCGTAATGCGCGATTGATTCCCGATCGCGATGATAAGGAGGGCATCCTCCTTCAAGAATCGAGATTCGATGCCTCCATCGACGCGAAAGCTGCAATCGCTTATAACGAGTGGACCTTCACCCTTAAAAACAACGACGCTCGAAGACGAGAAGCCGACTTTATTCTTCAACTACCGCC
>JALSKP010000514.1 GCA_026988815.1 Myxococcales bacterium
ACAAACTTACCGTCATATTTCGCAGTGATGGAAATGTTTACAGCTTTTTCTACGAGCGCTGGCGCTTTTTCGACAATCGCCTCATTTTTCTTTTCTGGGCTTTTTAGCGAGATGACCAAAACACTAATGATCATGATCGTGAATAGGATCGCGCCCCCAATAAGTATCCCTTTCTTGTTCGAGGACCTTTCGGTAAACAACTCGATATCATCGGTTTCCAGACTCTGTAACGCAATTTCAATGGAAGGCAATTCGTCAACCCCCATCGCATCTAGTAATCGAGGGTTTTCAAGATCGTTGAGAATCTCGGTGGCTGTATTGTAGCGCCTCTTGGTGTCCTTCTCCATCATCTTGTTGATGACTGCTCGAAGACGTTTGGGAAGATTTGAAGATGCAGGCACGACAATAGATTCAGGCGCAAGTTGCTGACCAATAATTTGAATCGAGCTATCTCCCTCGATTGCGCGCTGGCCCATACATAGTTCGTATGCAACCAAACCAAGAGCGTAGAGATCTGATGCTGGACCTACCGGTAGACCTTGAATTTGCTCGGGCGCCATATAACGCGGGGTACCGATTAAGGTCCCATCGCTCGTTAGATCTTCATTTGTCGAATCCTTAGCTGCATCGCCGATAAGCTTGGCGATTCCAAAATCCAGGAGTTTTATCTGATCGGAAGCACCAAGATGCTCATAAATCATGATATTTCCCGGTTTGAGATCGCGATGAAGCATTCCCATAGCGTGTGCTTCTCGAAGCGAAATGAGCACCTGACTTAGAATCTTTACAATGCGTGAGGCCGCGATACCTTCCTGAGAACGCCTGAGTTCGGTTAGGGTTTCTCCATCAATGAACTCAAGGACCATGTACAAAAGACCCGAGTCCGTTTGACCGTAGGAAAACATCGTGACCGTATGAGGACTCTTGAGCTTGGACAACATCACCGCTTCTCGCTGGAAACGTTCCGTTACTGTCTTTAAATATTTGTCTCGCTGTGTGTCACTTTGGTCATTTCGAATCGGAGGACGAAGGAGCTTCAAGGCGACATCGCGACCAATCCCGAGTTCTATTCCTTTGTAGATCCTAGCAAAACCTCCTGCACCCAAGATTCTTTCGATCTCGTAGAGACCCTCGAAGATATCTCCTGGTTTCGGAAATTTTGAAGCCATGAAACGAACACCGTTTGTAGAAATAAGCTTTAGAAAAGTTTGCTCCATTAAACCTACCTACAAAAGGCGTTTTGATCAAAACAATATTACAAGAAAATACGACCCTCTGATTGGGTTTGTGGCCAGTTCAAAAAATACAAGTGCTCACACTTGAGCCTTTTGGGTTGCCACTTTCCTCATCTTCGTTTTTTCAACTTCGACCTTTGGATAACCGCCTTTGGGCGCCCCGATTACTGCACCTTCCACGATGCCTCGTGATCTTGGAAACAATCTGCCAAGCAAAAACGAAATAGTTTGCTCTCTTTTTCTGTTGCCTTTACGATGGTGGCGTGTCAATTGGGATCGGTCCCGAGTTACCAAAGGGTAGCAATTATGAGCGAAGAAAATGAATTAAATGAATCCGAAATGGATCAACTCCTGCGTGACCTTGAGCGAAAAGCAAGCAAGAACGCCAAAAACAAAGAAGAGTCCAAAGAGCCTCACCCCCCCAAAAAAAGTCCAAAAAAAGAAAAGAGGCCAAAGAAAAAAGAAAACGAGACAACTGAAGATCCAAAATCCAAAAAGGAAACTCCAGAAACCCCCTCGCGAGGCGTTAGCGTTGTTTCCCGCGGAAGTTCAGATTCACTGAAGCGCAAACTCTCCTTCCTTCTCTTCCTCCTCGTTTTCCCCCTCGCCTTCGCCGCGATCTGGATGCTTGGAAACTATTTGGCCATCTTCGTTTCGGCCGGCTGGCTGATTGCCCTCGTCTCAACAGGATCCGTTTTAATCGGCGCCTATTTCATTCGAAAGATCGTCTCTAAAGGGCGCTATATGTTGTGGTTGGGTCTGACCAGTATTCTCGTGATTGTGGTCACCCTCTTGCCCGCAAATCTATCCTCCTCCAAAATGATGGAGTTCGGCCATTGGCCAGCGTCCGCTATCGGTCAACTCGCTGGGTTTGAAGAGGGCAACTCCCTGGTTAGCATTTCCAGTCAGATGGCCCATAGTGTTGCTCGTTTTCGACTAAGCTTT
>JALSKP010000515.1 GCA_026988815.1 Myxococcales bacterium
GAAATTTTTTCGAATCAGGGCGTTTTACCAAGAGCATCAATGTCTCCACTGATGATCTTTCCTAATATCTTCGCATTGGCGGACGGCCCCTTTTTCGTCACCGCTGTTTTACTTTCTGGGGTCATGTTTTCCACCATGCTCTTTTTGGGTGTCAAACGTCGAATAGCCGCACTTTTCTTGTGGTACATTTGGGCGTGTTTATTGGGGAGAAATCCTTTGATTCTCAATCCAGGAATCCCTTTTGTGGGTTGGATGCTACTTTTTTGTGTCGCATTGCCTTCAGGTGAAAATCTGAGTTTTGATGCAAAAAATCGCAAGATTCAAACGCCCTGGTTTATCCCTTCGCCATTTATCGTCGTGGCTTGGATCGTGATGGCTGTGGGTTATAGTTACTCGGGGATAATGAAGCTAGACAGTCCATCATGGATCGATGGTTCGGCCCTTCTTTATGTGCTGGAGAGTCCTCTTGCAAGACCGACCCTCCTACGAACCTGGCTGACCCAATTACCCTTATTTTTAACGTTGTTAACGTGGTCAACCTTGGCGTTGGAAATTGCTGTCGCTCCTCTCGCGTTATGGCCTCGAGCGCGACCCTACTTATGGTTTGCCTTGGTGAGTCTGCATTTTGGTATTTTATTAACGATCGATTTTTCAGATCTCACCATCGCTATGTTGATGATTCACCTGTTGACCTTTGATCCGAAGTGGCTCAAGTCCATGCTACCCATAGCGTCCCAACCCAGGATTGCATTTGATGGTAATTGTGGTCTTTGTCACGGTTTTGTCCGCTTTGTGATCGCAGAAGATAAGGAAAAGCATTTCGACTTTGAACCCTGTGGTTCACACCTTAGCCAAGTAGAAATTCGCTTTTCCAAGTCGAACATCACGCTTAAAGGACCCCAAGCGGTATCCTATGTGTTGGGCCAACTTGGCGGTTTGTGGGTCGTGTTGGCGTGGTTGATTAACGGAACACCGACGTTCATTTCTCATTGGATTTATCAAAAAATTGCGTCATTGCGAAACGCCTTCCCGACTTTTAATAAGGACCAATGTCCAATCAACGTGCCGAATCAGAAATGATTAGAGAAGATTCGCGGCGATTTCGGCTAGGGCGGAACGTTCTCCTTTAAAAAGGGTCACCGAGGCCGAGATTTTTTCGTTCTTAAATCGATTCATGACAAAGGTTAAACCATTTGACTCGCTGTCGATGTAGGGATTATCGATCTGATAGGGATCGCCGGTGAGGACGAGTTTGGACCCTTCGCCGATCCGGGTTAGAATCGTTTTGATCTCGTGAGGTGTCAGATTTTGAGCCTCGTCGACGATGAAGTATTGATTGGGAAGCGAGCGCCCACGAATATAGGTAAGGGGCTCGATTTCAATAATTCCCATATCGATAAGTTCATCAGCGCCTCGACCTGCTCTTTTGTCGGCCTTGGTGAGTCCCATTAAATACTCAACATTATCGAAGATGGGTCGCATCCAGGGATTCATCTTTTCTTCGATCGAACCTGGCAAATACCCGACGTCACGTCCCATCGGGAAAATCGGTCGCGAGACGACAAGTTTATGAAAAGCTTGCTCATCAGTCACCTTTCTTAGGCCCGCCGCAATCGCCAACAGGGTCTTTCCTGTTCCCGCTTTTCCAATCAAACAGACCAACTTGATGTCGTCATCCAAGAGTGCATCTAAGGCAAAGGCTTGCTCTTTATTCCTCGCTTTAACGCCCCAAACATCGTCTCGAGAACTATGCGCTAAGGGTTGTAATTCCACCTCATTGTCATCCAGATCAACTGTTTTCACGCGTGCAAAACTGGATTGCGCAGAATCTTTGGACCGAAGAAGAACGTATTCATTTTCGTAAAAACGATCCATATACATCGGCTCTGCGTCTTCGGTATAATCGGATACGCGTGGTTTCTGGATGGACGAATCAATGGTCACGCCATCGTCTTCGTGAAGGGAATCGATGACCTCGTCGGAAACATCGATTTCGCAAGACCCTGGGTAGAGTTGGGTCATCGCAACCTGACCATGTTCATAATTTTCGGCACGCAATCCAAAGGCGTCGGCACGGACACGTAAATTCACATCCTTACTCACCATGATACAGGGCTTGTCTTTGTCCTCGTCTCGAATTGCAATCGCGTTGGACAGAATAAGATTATCTACCTTTTC
>JALSKP010000516.1 GCA_026988815.1 Myxococcales bacterium
ATCCAGAGTTTCTTCCTTGGAAAAAGGAACGATTTGAGGATGACATTCTCAAAATTATCTCCTGAAGATTTATCCTCTACGTTCAAGTTCGATTCACTTTCGAATGTTTTTTTGACCACCTTGAAAAGCACTATAATGTCGGGAATAGAATCTGATTACGCTGCCTTTTGGCAAATCACGGAGGATTTATGCGTTTACCCTTTTTGTTCATGTCCAGTCTTTCTTTAATCGCTTGTTCCGAAGAACTTGAGTCTATTTCTTACGGTGAACTGAGCGCGGCTTGGCAGATTCTTCCCAGCGGTTGCGAAGAGGCGGGTATCGAAACGATTTCCATCCGATTCGAAGGTACTTCGATTGATGGTGCTAATCCCAAAAGTGAGCTTTTTCCCTGCACCTCGCTGAGCGCTCAGGTCAGTGAAATTCCTGTCGGTTTTTATGATATTTATTTCAACGGGATTGATGGAAGTGGTAAGTCACGTTACCAATCATCTCACGAGAATATTTTAGTTCATCCAGACAATACCTTCACACTAGAGACGCAATTGCACGCAGCGCAGGGTTCGATCCGTACACAGTGGTCGTTTGAAAATGGCCAACTATGTGGGACCAATGGTGTGAAAGATATAGATGTTAGTATTTTTGATGCTCATGACTATCTCATAAAGGACAGCGTCTTTTCCTGTACCGAAGGATTTGCGGACATGGGGGGTTTAAAAGCTGGTGAGTATTTAATCGTCGGATTTGCAAAAGGCAGGGAAGGGCAAAAGTATAGGGGCAAATCTGAAATCATTCTTAACCAAGGTGATGATATCTCCGTAAACGTTTCGCTAGAAACAATGTAATTTGTTTGGCATTTAAAACCCACCTGTTCGTAAAGCTGTGCCTTTGGCTAACTTCCACCACCTTCAAAAAAATCTCTAAAATCGGAAAATCCTTCACATTTTCAGTGCTTTAGGTTGCCTGTCTGAAACAAAAAATTCTAATGGCCGAAAAGGAGGGGCGAGACAGAGAATATCGAATCTAAGGATCCTAGAAAGGTATTTTAGTCGCGCTGGGCCAAGGGCGACTCGACATGCGTCGGATCAACATTTGGCCAGGAAGGCATGAGATATGGAATGTTCCGAGTTGGGTGAGTTTCTGTCGCATCAGTTATGCGATCGGATTCTCCAAGGTTTTCGAAAATCTGATTCAAATGATTCTTGTGAATCACGCGAAAAGGTTGGAGAGGATCAGGTAAATCTATTCTGTAGATTTACCATTAGAACTCTTCCTTTTCATCGTATTTCGATTTTGGAATTACGAAAGGAATGGATAAATAGGGCTCCAAAAATCTGTCACCATAAAAGGCCCGCGTCGTCTGGTTTCGCCCAAGGCGTCGGCCTTTGATTGGTTTGAAAGAGACCTAGTCTCTTCATTTCGAATGTGAAAAGAAAACATATTGATCGAGGCCGTACTCTGTCTAGACCGCTGGAGGATAGAGGTAAGGCTCGAAAGTGCGATAAGCTGAAATTTTACCGGGCATTCGAAGTCATGCAGTATTGGGTGTAAAATTTAGCCTTATGTAAATCCCTCAAAATGTGTAGAACGAACCAAAGGCCATCGCTTTTGTTAGGAGAATGATATGTTGGATATTAAATTTATTCGCGAAAATACAGAGCTCGTAAAGACGGGTGCAAAAAACAAAAATTTCGATGTCGATATCGACCGCTTGATTCAATTGGACGATAGTCGAAGGGAAAAGTTGGGTGAAATCGAGTCGACGCGTGCCAAAAGAAACACGATTGCCGGATCGATTCCCAAGGCATCTAATGAAGAACGTCCAACGCTGATCCAAGAAGGCAAAAATTTAAAAGCAACACTTCAACGTTTGGAGGAAGAGTACGAAAAGATCCTCCCGGAGTACAACGCACTTCTTCTGATGGTCCCAAATATCGCCTTGGAGGAGGTTCCGGTAGGAAAAGGGGAAGAAGACAATGTGATTCTTCGCCATGTTGGAGAGCCCAAAAAATTCGATTTTGAACCCAAAGATCACGAAGAATTGGGTATTTCGTTAGGCATTATCGATAAGGAGCGCGCGATCAAATTTGCTGGCGCGAGAAGCTACCTACTAAGAGGAGCAGGTGCACTTCTTGAAATGGCCGTCATGCGTCTCGCTTGGGACATTTTGGTGGCAGAT
>JALSKP010000517.1 GCA_026988815.1 Myxococcales bacterium
ACAGAATCCTCAATGACATCGCGTGGTTTAAAGTAAATCCGCCACCTAATTTATCGTGTCGCTACTTCACCCACGGAACAGAGACGATTATCTGGGCGGGAAAAAATGCAGCCACAAAACACACCTTCAATTACAAGCTTATGAAGGAAATGAATGGCGGAAAACAAATGAAGAATTTGTGGAACATCATGTCACCGAGAAAAGCTGAAAAAGCACATGGCAAACACCCTACACAAAAACCGATTAAGCTCCTCGATAGAATCGTATTGGCTGCGTCGAATGAAGGCGATCTCATTCTTGATCCTTTCTGCGGATCTGCGACCACAGGCGTTGCGTGTTTGAATAACGGCCGAGAATTCGTCGGAATCGAAATGTCTGACGAATATGTAGAATTGGCAAGCCAACGTTTGGACGATGCTGCGAGCCTTCAGCAAAAAAGCGCCTAATTCCTGGCCGACCACGATTTTATTTGAATAATATCGTGATTTTTGAGAAGACTCATCCTAATATGGATGAATCGTCTTGGAAAAAAATACAATTTCACTGAATAGTCTCATCCTTTTTTTTGCCATTCATACTGAGTGGCTGCTTGTTTTTTGGTGGAGAGAGTGTCTCCCTGAAAAATGGTAAAACATCCAACAATGGTGCTGTGCAAACAACCCAAAGCTCAAATACGACTTCCAATAATGGGATGACAGCGGAGAACAAAGGCACGACCAATAATGACAGGACTACCAATAACGCATCCACTGGATCAACGGGTGAAACGACAGGCGCTTCGACGGGAACCCCAGTCGAACCCGTGATATCCATCGATGTGATGCAACTGAATGGGAATTTCTATCTCGCCAAAAATCGTGGAAATAGTATCGATATTTACGAAAATGGCTCGGAAGAAACGAACAAGATACGAACGATTTCTCACTCCTCCAATTCAATTTCTTAGCAGGTTTTGGCAATGAGGTGCTGATAGGGTTCGATCGCGCTGTTCTATTATGTGGGGAAAAGTTTTCAAATTGTCGTGCCTACACACCTGTCAACGAAGCTCCCAATTTTACCAACGCTACTCAAATAGTGGTTGCAATGGATGGGAATACCAAAGGCTTTCTTATCCGGATGGGAGACGTCGGGATTCGTTGGCAGTATCGAAATTCCAAACCTGAGATAAAGGGTAGGGAGTTTAACGGGAATTTTAATAACTTACAGATGATGGATCCTCGAAGTGGGACCGCTTTTAAACCCAATGAAGACAAGACCTATCTTTTTCAATCTGATGGCGGTCGTTTGAAATGCGAGAATCTTCGTCCTTCTGCCCGATCATTTAAACCAAGTCGAGCCAACCAGATGATATTTAAGACATCGACCGATAAATACTCTCTTCGAGATTGCAGAGGAACGACAGAGCAAACGATTGGTCGTACCTCGTTAGATGAGTCGCACGGGACACAATCAGGATGTCGTGCTCGCCACTTTTTTTCGGGGAGAAATCGTTATAGAGAAATTAACTGATGCGGTTGCCAACAACGCGCGATCCAAAGGTGAGAGTGTATCAGGTCTCACTGATTTTCAAGTCGCGGCGACCAATTTGACGTACTTTTTGGCGACTTTAACAGACGGTAAAGTACGTAGCTTTTCTGACGCGTTTTAGCATTTCTTATTCTGAGTTTATGGCGGTGTTGGCCGAACTTCGGGGAAAGATTTTCGATCGTGCACAAAATCCTGTTCTTGCCCATCGATTCTAAATCCAAGGCTTTCATAAAAACCGATAGCGCTCTTGTTTTCCTCTAAAAGCCAAACAATACATCCTGTGTAGCGAGCGCCTTCCTCTTCCAGGAAATCCCCCATAGGCCCTCCAATCCCTTGCCCAAACATCGGGATGCACATAAATAGCCCAAAGTTCTCCGCTCCGCGAGTTGGGATGAGGCGCGTTCCAGCGGTTTTGTATGTGTACGAAGAGGCCCGTATAAAAATGCGGTAGCGATACAGATTCCACGACAGCCTTCACTCTTCTGGTGAGGCTCGACTAAAGATGTTTATGTCAGATTGAGCAAGATGTTTGATATTCTTCCTATATATATATTTGCATGGAGCAGTTTTGGTACAAAAATCCATTGGAATGGGATTGCGTGATTTCGCACCTTTGAACACGTATAATGAACGTGTCGAAGAACTTCG
>JALSKP010000518.1 GCA_026988815.1 Myxococcales bacterium
CAACCAAGATACAGACGCCTTTGAGTCCTTCCAAAAAAATTCCAAACTCTTCTCAAAACTAAAGAATCCCTTCACCTCAACGCTCTTTTTCTTTGGGAAGCACGAAGATGTTTTATACCTCGCGCTCGAGTTTATTGAGGGTGAGGACTTACGCTCTTTTTTGCATCCCAACCCCCGACCTAAAATTAAAGAAGTCGTTAATATTTTTCGCCAAGCGTTATTTTCCTTGAGAGAGGCGCATTCTTTGGGCATCGTTCATGGCGATTTAAAACTCAAGAATATTATGGTCATCGCCAACGATGAAGACGATGTCTTGATTAAAATGAGAGATTTTCAGCTCGTTAATTTTTCCTCGACGTGGATCGAAAAAGACGCCGAAGACATTAGTTTTAAGCAGGATATCGAAGCCCTCGGCCGCATCCTTCTTTCGCTTCTCGTTGGGAGTACAACATCTGATACCTTTCCCAATCAAATTGAGGTTCCACTTCCGTTGAAGCGAATCATTAAAAAAATGCTCGCCAAAAAAGACGCATATGAGGACGTCAATACGATTCTCTCCGATTTAGGTAGCCCGACCTTACTCGATGCGATTTCGGCTGATAGGAAAAAGACCAAGAAAATCTACATCATTGGTTTCGCGATGCTCGCGCTTATTTTTGGGACCCTCGCGTGGACCTCAGTGCTGTTTTTCTCGGATAATAAAACGCGCCCCGAATCGACGCCTTTACTCATGCGTTCACCCGAATCGGAGACATTGAGCGTAAAAGCTGAAGGTAAAAAAGCAAAGGAGGTCCCAACGCTGACCAAGATGATTGAAACGCCGATGGCGCATGAATCTCGTGGGCCCAAAGAAGTGAAGACGGGATCTGTTGATTCCCATCCTCTCGAGAAGCAGGTCAAAAAATCCCGCCATCTTCACCGGCCCAAGAAGAAAAAGGTTCCTGTACCACCGAAAAACGAGGTCGCCGAGAAAGAGCCTGAGCTGGTCATCCCAAAGGTCGAGGTGAAAGAAGAAGAAGTGGTCGATACTATCAAAAAACCTCAACCCTTGAAGTTCACGGCCAAAGCAAGCGAAAAAATCAAAAAAACGCCGAAGAAAAAAGAGGCTGTGGCGAAGAAAAAAGTCACGCCAAAAAAGGCAAAGAAAGTCGAAGAGAAAAAATCAGCGCCTATCAGTTTCTAAGGTATTTTTTCTTTGTAGGGCGCGACCCTCCATGGTCGGTCGCCCTGAACGTTAATAAGTACAAGAGATTCCAGGGCAAACGCGGAGGGTTACTCCTACAATTTGTTAGAAATACCCGTAAAAATGATCACACTAAATGAGGGCCTAAAAGATGGCTTTTAATCGCTTTCAACTTTCATCCAGCAAACAAAATATGATAAGGACCTGGCATCTTTGACGTGGAGTAAGATATGTCGCATTGGATGGATCCAGTAAAAGAAATCGACCCAGATGTTTTCGACCTCATTCAAAAAGAAGAAGACCGACAACGGGATTCTATTCGATTAATCGCCAGCGAAAATTACGCATCCAAAGCGGTGATGCAAGCAACCGCATCCGTTTTCACGAATAAGTACGCTGAAGGGTATCCTGGAAAACGTTATTATTTGGGCCAAGAATTTGTTGATAAGCTTGAAACTTTGGCTATCAATCGCTGCAAAGACCTCTTCGGCGCCGATCATGCCAACGTACAACCCTATTCAGGCTCGCCTGCAAACTTAGAAATGTATTACGCGTTGTGCGATCCTGGAGACACCATTCTTGGGATGGGTCTGCCGCATGGAGGTCACCTTACGCATGGTTGGAAGGTCAATTTTAGCGGCCGATTTTTCGATGCCCATCAGTACTCGGTGGACCGTGAAACGGAGCGTATCGATCTAGACGAAGTCCGAAGAATCGCTTTGGAAAAACGGCCCAAAATCCTTATTTGTGGCGCCTCTGCCTACCCTCGTTTCATTCCCTTTGAAGATATGCGAGCGATCGCCGATGAAGTAGGAGCCTATTTGGTTGCCGATATCGCCCATATTTCAGGGTTGGTTGCCACGGGTCTACACCCCTCGCCTATCCCAATCGCCGACGTCGTTACATCGACAACCCATAAAACCTTAAGAGGCCCTCGAGGTGGACTTATCCTTTGTAAAAAAGAACATAAGAAGGCTATCGACAA
>JALSKP010000519.1 GCA_026988815.1 Myxococcales bacterium
AACCAGTGCGTTGTTCACCAAATTCAATAACTCTTTCGATGTAATTTTTTTGTATCGATCGGTCTTTATCTTTTTTCCAACGGCCGTTGCCTGAACTGGCAGAAGTATCACGAGCATTTTGAGCATGTTTCTTAAGGTGCGCGTCAGCTTTTTTTCCATCCCATAGGTTGTTGTCTGCTTTAATCGGCCCATGGGGCAGAATATCACCACCGCCATTTCCAGCGCCTCCAGAACCTCACGAGACCCTCGGTCGAGTTTGAAGTCGTTTTATCGTTTTAGTGTCCAACAAACACGCACCTAGGCTGAGAAGACATTTCACAGATCTAAAATCTCCCACCAACCCATTTCCAACTTCTAGAATTTTTCCCTCGACAAGACCGTCGAGTTCTCTTTTTCTTCCAAGGAATTCTTTAAAATTCGGCTATTTTACTTCCGGCCGGTCACGAGACCCTCGGTCGAGTTTGAAGTCGTTTTTTCGGCGTCATAGGTTGCGATATTGACCGCCTGCCCTTCTGAGATATCCCACGCACCTACGATCGATCGGCGTTCATCGCTTAACGGTGCTTACTGAGCTATCGTATCTGCCGGTCATTTTTCGGTCCCGATCCCTCGTCATTCTAGCACATCAAAAACTTACTCAACAACCGGCATTCCGCATGTCTACTGAAGGTCATGTGACCCTCGGTCATATTTAAAAGTACTTTCCGAAGGTGAAAATAAATAATCCAATACCTGACAAGAGAGGAAAGCACTAATATCTACGTCTTCTAGTTGGTGAATAGTATTGCTAATACTGTTAACAAAATATTCTTTCATTTCTACAAAGATATCTGATTCTGGGTCATTGAAAAAATTCTCGAGGAAATGACCAACGCTTAGCCCCTCTAACAGCTGCGACTCGAACCCTCGCCTTGCTACGTAGCGACTCACTCCAGGGATAAATACTCCACCCCCGCTCCATTCTCCGCAGATCTCACCCTTCTCTACACCTATCGTCACGCCCATAAAAACTAAAGCAAAAAATAAACGTGCTAATACTTCACATCGCCTGTTTTGAGGCTTGAAAGATACAATTATTTCGCCTCTTCTACCTTCAACTATTTCGACTCGACTTTGACTCAAATCCAAATCATTTGGATCAAAAGCATCAACAACCACGTTGGATTCAAAACAAGCCTTCGCATCCCGAAGAACACCGAAAATTGCGTTTTTTTCCTTCTCAGCAGCCTGTTCCAAAAAATCTGATGGAGATAATTGGTCTCTTAACACTTTCAATTTTTCGGAATCAAAGATCCACCCCGTTGAAGTATTACGTTTAGGGTTGTAAGAAAGTGAGGTTTTAACTTTATTCAAGTCGGCGATGGCAACATCATAATGCTTTGACGGGTCCCCCCAAATTTGAAGATCACCGCTCTTAAGATAATAATCCAATCCAAGATAAATCATATTTTCTAACAATGTACATCTCTTTCTAAAGTATCTAAAACCTATTCTGGATCAGTGCTCCATGTTCCTCGTTTAACTTTTACGTCAGCGACCTTACCACTTTTGTGTCTAAAAAAGTGAATTGAAACCTTTTCACCATTATCCCAACCGTCCTTATAAAACTTTTTCCATTCGCCCGGAATCTGCTTTCGAAGTTCCTCCAAACTTTTTGGCTTGGCCTTATCCCATATTTCGCCGGGTGCTTTTATTCCTCCAAATTCGCGCGTAAATCCTTCTGGATACTTCGGCGCGTGCTTGGTCCCGTCGTAGACGGTGCAATCGATATTATGAACCCAACTCCCTTCTTCACCCGCAAAATAAGATTCGTATTTCTCAACTGTCAAGTTGAAAACCTGCTTTTTCCATAATCCATTAAGAAGCAAAACGACCTCGGTTGTCCCAGAAACAGTTTCGATAATATCGCCTATCTCCAAATTACCGACTTCGATAAATCCCTTCTCAATCACGAAAAAAGGATGTTCAGTCGTCGCTTTTTCAAAGCCGACTTCACCTCCTTTCGATCGCAAACCAAGGGTCACAATATCGTCGGCAATTCTTGTATGAAGCGCGCTCACCAATCCGCAACCCACTTCGCCCGTCGATTCTTCCTTTCCCAAAACGTAGTCGCCGACCTCGATTTCTTCGATCGCCTTTTCGCTCCCATCACACATCTGC
>JALSKP010000520.1 GCA_026988815.1 Myxococcales bacterium
CCTCGCCGCCAGAGAAAACCAAAGTCACGTAGGGCGTGGCCTTGTGCCTCGCCGCCAGAGAAAATCAAAGTCGTGTAGGGCGTGGCCTTGTGCCTCGCCGCCAGAGAAAATCAAAGTCGTGTAGGGCGTGGCCTTGTGCCTCGCCGTCAGAGAAAAAAAAGAAAAAGCGCCCAAAAGGACGCTTTGCGGGCAAAGATATGTGGCCTTATTTTGTAATACCATAGTGGGTTGTCGGAATAGCGTAAGCGCCTTCTCCACCAACTTCTGAAATGGCTTTATTGGTCGCAAAATACACCGGCCAATAATGGTCATTATGAACATAAGGTCGGACGGCGAGTACGGGCCCAGCGAGTGTGAAAGTAAGAACTTCTACGTCCACGCCTTGGTCCTTTGCAATATTGGGGATTTTGCCGACTTTTTCTTTGAGACGACGAATCGCATCTTCCACATCGGTACTATGATCAAGTTGTGCGGTGAGCTCCACACGACGGAAAGGGTTTTTCGTGAAGTTCTGAATATTTCCACCAAAAACTTTATCGTTTCCGACAATGGTATGAACATTATCAGGCGTATTAAAGGTGGTTGTAAATAGTCCGATTTCGGTGACCGTTCCTGTAACTCCACCTGCAGTGATGAAATCGCCTCTTTTGTAGGGTTTGAGAACCATGATGAAAACACCAGCCGCGAAATTCTTGAGGAGTCCGCCCCATGCTGTTCCGATGGCCAGACCTGCACCCGCAAGAAGGGCTGCGAAAGTGGTCGTATTCACACCGAAGTAGCCAAGAATGGCGACGATTAAAATGATTTTTAATCCAACACCGATGATGGTTTCTAAGTAGCCAACGAGCGTGGCTTCAAGACGTTGAGAGACGGCCTGTTTAAAGAGTCGAACTGCGAGACCAATGAGCCAACCGCCAACGATCCAAAGTACGATTCCGCCAATAAGCTTTAAACCGTATTCAGTAATAAGCGGAAGAAGTTTCTGCAACCATTCTGGTAAATTTTCCATATTTTTCTCCTTAAATCTATGAAAGAACACATTCTTGTTACATACTGATGTGTCCTTTTCACGCAATCGCTCCGCAAAATTTCCGCAACAATCGTTTGCGAATTTGCATAAATGAAGTTAGAAGTCGGCCTTTATTTCGGCCCTTTGTTGGCAAAAGGAAAAGATGCATATTCACATGGATTTGATGGGAGGAATTGCTGGAGACATGTTTCTAGCGGCTTTTATTGATGCGGGTCTCGTTGATATTTCACACCTGGAAAAGCAGCTACGAACCTTGGGCTTGGGAAGCTCCCTTAACATCGTGGTGGAGAAGGCCTGGCGTGGTGCAATGTCGGCCCAACACATCAAATTTGAAAACTGGGATCCAGAAGCGGAATCGGACCACCGACATTTATCGACGATTCTTGAAATGATTCGCCAGAGCGCTTTTTCGGACGAAGTTAAAAAAAGTGCATCCACGCTCTTTACGATCTTGGGTGAATCGGAAGCAAAGGTTCATGGTATTCCCTTGGAGAGCGTGCATTTTCACGAAGTCGGCGCGGTGGACTCCATTCTGGATTTTCTTTGCGCGGCGTGGATCATTGAGCATGTCAACGCGACATGGTCGGTGGGAGATATTCCTTTTGGAAAAGGTACGATTCAAACGGCCCATGGTGAAATACCCTTGCCAGCTCCGGCGACGGCAGACTTGCTAAAAGGGTTTGATCTGGTTTCCAAAAACGTGGTTGGAGAAATGGTTACGCCTACAGGGGCGGCGATATTGAAGATGGTGGAGCCGAGCAGGTCCAATCTCGGAGGTCGCCTTAAAACGATCGGATATGGTGCCGGTACAAAAGATATTCCCGATGTTTCAAACGTGCTGCGTCTCATGGTTTTTGAGGACAGGGGGGAGCAAGAAAACACCGACACAGATATTGTGGTGAAGTTGGAAACCGAGATTGACGATATGAATCCAGAAGCATTGGCCCATGTGGTCGATGAGATATTAAGCGATGGCGCTTTGGATGTGGTTCAAGACTCGGTTCAGATGAAAAAAGGTCGTGTTGGGATCCGACTGAACGTGCTTTGTGATAGGAGAGACGGCGATCGTTTTGCGGAAAAAATTCTTAGAGAAACGTCGAGCTTTGGTTTGAGAAGAAGTGAGATTG
>JALSKP010000521.1 GCA_026988815.1 Myxococcales bacterium
TCCCTCGCCGGAACGGAAGACACAGCTTTAAACCTGGGTTACGACTATATCGGTGAGTACACCGGCTGGTCTCCGGCGACGCCAATCAATATCCCTTTTTCGGGTGAGTTGGACGAAACCACAATCGTCGATGGAAGTGTCGTTTTATACGAGGTTTCCGGCACCGAGCTTACGAAATTGGACGCAACGCCAATCTACCGCCTCAACGACGATGCTGGCACGCTCTGCAATAAAGAGGTTTGTAAATCCGTCATCACACTGTCTCCCAAGAAAAGTCTAAAACCCGGAACGCAATATGCCGTGCTTGTGACCAAAGATATCAAGGGTACCAACGGCAAGGCGATTAAAGAAGATGCTCCCGTCTTCTTTGGCCTTTCCAAAGACCCCATTTTTGAAGATGGCGAAGTCAAACTGGGATTGTTTGATGACGATCCAGAAACCGCTCAAAGTCTTGAAGGGATCCGCCAACAACTCGCCCCTATCGTAGAAGGGCTTGATATGGATCGCGATGATATCGCCTCTCTCTTCACTTGGGGGGTTGTCCAAAACGGTTTCACGATTTTGGATCCCGCTTCCTCTACCATCCCACTCCCAAATACACTCGCCATCGAGGCCGATGGGACCTTCCCTTCAAGTCCTTTAGCGTATTGCCCGCAAAAAGATGAAGAGGGCAATGTTTTGGCTGAGCAACGCACCGTTGCCTGTAACGAAAACGCAGATTGTTCAAATGCTGTTGCCAGTTTAGGCGGAGGATTTGAATGTATTAGTGGCATTTGTAAAAATGCAAATTGTGCGCAAGGTGGATTTGATGCTTACTTGGACGGCCTTCATGGATGGCCAACAAGTGGCGTTCCCATCACCCTGCCCTTTACCGGGGAGCTTGATGAATCTACCCTTTCTGCGGCAACTGTTCAGCTTTTCAAAGTTGTTGACGGTATTCCTGCAAAAGTTGACGGTTATTCTCTATCCGTTGACGCCGAAAAGGGCCTCATCATTATCACCCCGCCTGTGGATGAAAACGGAAACCCCATCCCCTTGGGACTTAACGAAACCTATTTTGCTTTTGCTACACGCGGTCTAATGACCTTCACAACTGCTGCCGATGGCACCAAAACAACGCTTCCCCTCCTTCCTCCTCCAGAGGTTTTCTTAGCTATCCAACCTAACGATGTTCTTATCGCAGGCGATGCTTGTGAAGCGGGAATGGTTGCCACGCCGTGTGCTGGTGATAAAGGCGTTTGTGCTCCTTTTGCTGGCGACACCGGTGTTGAGTTCAAATGTGGGAAATCCGCACTTGTTCCGCTTGGCGTTGATGATGCTGCGGCTTTTCGCCTTCATGCCATCCGCCCTTTGCTCCGTGGAACCACCGAGATTATCGAGCAGGTCACCAACCTAAAATATTCTGATCTTGCCGCGGTTTGGTCTTGGTATACGTGGACTGACACCTTCTCGGTTTTTGATCCTAGCAGTGGTGTGATTCCCTTTCCAAACACCTTTTTGAGAACGGGGTGTCCAGCCGATCGTCCTATTTGTAATATTCCAATGGGAAGCGATCCCCTGTCGATGCTCTTCTATCAGGAGCTAAGTATACGACCTGGTTTCTCTACAACCGCGCCTGTTTGGGTTCCCTTTCAAGGACCGACTCCAAAAGCGGAAACACTCACAACGGACAGTGTTTTGTTCGCTGAAACCCACGTTTCGCCTCCTCCGCGCTTAACGGCCGAAGAATATGAAGTCTCGTTATTGGAAGGTAATGCCGTTCTTAAATTCAACCGTCCCCTTCAAAAAGGCGCGGTCGTTGCAGGATTGATGACCTCCGATGTTATTGGTGGGAATGGATTCCCGGTTCAACCCACACCCGCATTTGTCTTCTTGAGAAGCCAATATCCCCTCGTTAATGCGGCTGGCGACCCGACAATTTCTCAAATCCCTGCATCTGCTGCGGCAACTTTGGAAGCTGCAAGAGATCAGTTTAAGGGACTCTTCAGTGCAGCTATCCTATTCGGATTCGAGCGTTCTAGAGTCGTAAACGCCTGGGCTTACGGTACACAAGATACGACCTCACCCGTTCAAGAATTGCGAGCCAGAGCCTTGGATGAATTCACTAACAATCCTCCTGTGGTCACCGAAACAACACCAAAAATCGAAACGCCTCC
>JALSKP010000522.1 GCA_026988815.1 Myxococcales bacterium
CGATGGGCATAACCATAAATTCTTGGACGTCTACATTGTTGTCCGCGTGGGAACCTCCGTTAACGATATTCATCATCGGGACGGGCATCACATTTGCGCGTGGTCCGCCCAAATATCGATAGAGTGGTAGTTCACACGCATCGGCCGCGGCTTTTGCGTTGGCAAGGCTGACGGCAAGTAAGGCATTTGCGCCAAGACGAGCTTTGTTATCCGTGCCGTCAATTTCGAGCATTCTACCGTCAAGGTATTCCTGCTCGCGACAATCCAGTCCAACGATCTGTGGCGCGAGTTCGTCCACGATATTTGAAACCGCTTGCAAAACACCCTTACCTGAATATCGCTTTTTATCGCCATCTCTGAGCTCAATTGCTTCATGCTCGCCGGTTGAGGCACCGCTTGGCACAGCGGCTCTTCCGACGATTCCAGAACTTAAAATCACATCCGCTTCAACGGTGGGATTACCGCGGGAATCAAGTATTTCTCGAGCAACAATTTCGACGATTTCAAACATATTTGCGTTCCTATTTAGAAGGTATTCTGGTTTAACAACGCCTCACTAAAATCGCTAGTGGGATTTTACTTTTTCGGTTTTTCCTCAAATTTTGGAATCTTAAGTTCTTTGGGATTGAGCATGTTTTTTCTTAAGTCAGGGATCCGTTGATTCTTCATTTTATCCAAAATATGGGGCGCGATTTTGTTCGTTATAATAGGTTCGGAGACGGTAAAGGTACCGAATTTTGAAACCTGATGGAAATTCCCGGCGGGCTCGGTAGACCAGGCGTAGGCAAAACTTTTGCCCTTTTCGGGACGATCGAAGCGGTAGAAGTTAATGGCCCATTTCGCGTTATTTTTAAGGACAGCCGGTGAAAAACCTGGAATTGAAGCCAGAGGAATTTGGAACTCAACGGACCACGATTTGTCTTTTTTATCATCGTTGAGCGTGCCATCGACGCTTACCGCGGACTTGAAATCGATGAGATTAAAGGCCTTGGCCTTTTCAATTTGGTCGCTTCGATTTTTTCCAGACAAGGTCTTTTTGAAATTCGCGTCGAAAATGGTGTTCATCGGCGTGATCTGTAATTCCAAATAATCGGAACCATCGCCATCAAAATCGAGGAACATTTCAAGGACTTCCTCTTTCCAAGTCTCATCATCTCGGTTTTTGAGCGTCCCCCAAATATGCTCGTCTTGGAGTAGCGCGCTGACGTAGAGATAATCTTTGGAAGCAAAAGCATAGATTTCATTTCTGAGGTTGGGCGCCGCACCTAAGGCCTTAAGTCGAAGAGGCCGAATAGATTTCCAAATCTTTTCATTGCGCTGTCCGTCTATGGTCATTGCCCCAGAAAAATCGGCGTCAAAATGGAGGCGGTAAGAGGGTTTGGTTTTCTTACTTTTTTTGGAATAGGCGACCTGAATTTTAGGCCCAATCACGCGGGGCGAAGCTTCTTTGGTTTTCTTGACCGCATTCGAAATCGGCATCCTTTGATTGCCACGGTAGAACCCCAAAAAGGTCGAAATAGTCCCATTAGGGAGGTCGTTCTTCAGATGTACGGATTGTTTGTCTCGAATAATCTCGCCGACCTTCCACTGGCTTGTTTGGTACATATTCTCGACTGGAACGTGGTCTAGATTTTGACGAAACTTTCCACCCGAACCGTCCAGATGAACGAAGGCTTTCCAGTTTTTACTCACCGGCTTGAGCACCTCCCAATACCAGGTAAACACGACGGTGCTTCCCGCTTTAAAATCGCCACTTAAATCAAAACCGATGAGTTTAATCTTTTCGTCAAAAACGGCGTTGATTTCATGTTTCGGTGTGGGCGCTTCTTTTAGGATCTCGGCTTTGACACGCTTGATTTGATCGGGCGTGAGAAGGGTTTTAGGCTGTTCTATTTCCTGACAGGACAGGGAAAACAGAGAAACGAGAAGCAAGATAAACGAAGGACGCATTTAAATTCCAAAGCAAGGGTTCGATAGCAAAAAGCGATTTACCCTAAGGGAGGGATTTTGTCCAAATGAGGACGCGAGGATGAACCTTTAACTAAAGGTCACGAAAATGGACCTTAGGATGTGCGCGATGCCCGAAAGTAACACTTTTTTGGAAAAGTAGATAAAGGGCCATGAGTGTAAATGGCAAATCGACAAGAAAA
>JALSKP010000523.1 GCA_026988815.1 Myxococcales bacterium
TATGAATGCGTACTCATTGATGAACTTTTCCCGATCTGAAAACGAAATTTTCGAAAGTTGAAGCACTTCGAAAAATAAATCCACAGCGCTTTCAATACTCAGTTGGTCTAATGCAAATCGATTTTGAACATATTTACCAAACAACCTACCCCGTCGTATTTCGACGGGCTTCCCGCTTTTTCAGTGGGTCGGAGTTGGAGGATGTTGTTCAAGAGATATTTCTGAGAATCTTTCAGAAGCTTCCAAGTTTCAACCAAGGATCTTCACTCACAACCTGGGTCTATAGCGTTACGACGCATTATTGTTTGAACCTTATTCGCAATCAAAAACGTCAACACGAATTGTTGACCCAATGGACAAGTGCGATTCCGGTGGAAGAGCATCAAACCCCCGATTCGAAAATTCTTTTGGAACAGATTTGGGCGCGTATCGATGAGCACGTGGTATTGGAAACGGCGTTTTATTATTTCGTCGATGAAATGACCCAGGCAGAGATCGCCCAAACCCAAAATATTACGGAACGAACAGTCAGGAATCGAATTCAAAAAATGCGAGAACTTGGCTCTTCCTTGAAGGAGAAATTATGAAATTGGCAAGAAACGGTCATCTTAGTGACTTGTCTATCGAGCGTATCGTCGCTGGAGAGGACACCCATTCTCACATACAGAGCTGTGAGATTTGTAAAAAGCGAATCGAGACGATTCGAAATCAAACGATTTCTATTCCGCCGATGAGATTGCAGAAACAGGAAGTTGAAAATAAAAAACGTAAACTTACCTCCTTTATTCTTCCTGGCCTCGTTATTTCTCTGGTCGCCTTGGTTGCGCTTTTTTCTTTTTCGCCGAAGGAGAATCTAGGTCAGGGAGGCAACACCATCAGAATCAAAGGCACCCCCTTTACGGTGAGTCTATATGCCAACGACGAGCAAAGTATTCGTCCTCTTCATGACGGTGCACTGGTTCATCCTAACGAGCGGATTGGTTTTCGGGTCGAAAGCAAAATCGAGGGATACCTTTCCATCGTTGGTGTCGATCAGAAGGGCGACGCCTATGTCTGTTATCCACAAAAAACAACAAATGCTCGCCGTTTCGAATCTGGGCCGGCCCGCACATTGGACGAGGCCATTCGAATGGATGAGACCTTGGGGCGCGAAAGAATTATCTCGCTGCTCTGTAAAACGCCACGTTCCATAGCTGAAATTAAAAAGAAACTCG
Source organism: Myxococcales bacterium (assembly GCA_026988815.1). Taxonomy (GTDB): domain Bacteria; phylum Myxococcota_A; class Bradymonadia; order Bradymonadales; family Bradymonadaceae; genus CALJNB01. The sequence goes on from JALSKP010000523.1 coordinate 1,215, forward strand.
AAGAAAAAAGGTTGGGTTTAGAGCAAGACAAAGTCCTTCCCCAGCTCTATGATGATTGCGAACAACGAGAGGTATCACTTGTTAAAAAATAGTCTACGACTCTCGATCTGGGTGCTTCTGACCTTCTACGCATGGAACGCTTTTGCGACCCATCGATACGCGATCGTCATTGGAGCAAATAAAGGTGATCCTTCCGAAGCGCCACTGTTTTATGCGCAACGGGACGCACAACGTATTTCGAAGGTATTGTTGCAGATTGGCAACTTTAAAAAGAAGAATATTTTTACGCTTATCGATGTCAAATCCAGCGCGATCGAGGACGCATTTGCTGCGATTAACAAACGTATTGGTGATAACGAAGATAGTATGATTTTCATCTATTTTAGCGGTCACGCGGATATGAATTCCATACATCTTAACGGAACCCAATATGGTTTTTTGACTCTGAAAAAGAAAATGAAAGCATCAAAGGCCTCGTTAAGAGTATTGGTTATTGACGCATGTAAGTCAGGAGAAATCACCCGCGTCAAAGGCGCAGGTCCAGCGAAGGCGTTTAACATCGATGCATCGAAATGGAAGTCTGGACATGGAATGGCGATCATCACAAGCTCGGCTGCAGGCGAGGACGCTCAGGAATCCGATAGACTCAAAGCGGGCTTTTTTACCCACTATTTTATTGCAGGGTTAAGGGGCGCAGCCGATGCTTCTGGTGATAAGGACATTTCGCTCTCCGAGGTTTACGACTACGTTTATAAGGAGACATTACGGGCGACGAGCGCTGCACAATTCGTCCAGCATCCAACCTACGCCTTTGATATTCGTGGTCGTAAAGATGTCACCTTAACACGCATTAACTCCAATCCTTCGATCGGATATTTAAAGGTCAATCGACTCGGAAAATATCTGTTTTTTAAAG
>JALSKP010000524.1 GCA_026988815.1 Myxococcales bacterium
TATCAATTCTGGACAAACCGAGCGCGCGGAACCGCTAGTGAACGGATTGATTATTCAGCTTAAAGAACAGCGTCGCATGAAAGATGTTGTCCGTTTCCTTCATCTGCAAGGTCGTTTGGCTGAACAAAAAGGTGATGAAGACGCAGCGTGGACCTCTTTCGACGCGGCACATAAAGTGGATGCCTCATACCTCCCGAACTTATTAAGTTTAGGTAAACTGCTTTACCGTCGTCAGGCTTGGGATGAGGCGTTGAAGATTTTCCAAACCCTTCAACTTCAGCTCATGAATATTCCAGACGTGGAAACGAAAGTAGATGTTTATCACCATCTAGGAATGATCCGCTGGTATCAAAGTGACCATCGCCGCGCCAAAGATATGTTCCGTCGTGCGGTCGGTCTGAATGCACAACACCAACCCTCACTGGAGGCGCTTCAACAATTAGGCTGATGTGCTCCTGAATTATCATTGCTCAGGATGGATTAGCAGAATGGATTGAGTTTTAGTTTGAAAAAAGAAAATCTCAAAACCAACGGCGAAGAAACGCCGACCCAGCCGGCGAGTGATAGGGATCTAAAATCCTTGATATCTCAATCTGGAGAAGAAGAGAGCGTTGTGCGCGTCTGCCGGTCGTGTCTCCTTCCTCAAGAGAACGAGAACGATGAGTTTTGTGGGAAATGCGGCGAGAAATTAGTATCGATTAAGAAAGCGAAGGACCCTTATATTGGGACCTTGGTAGGGGAGAAATACACGGTTGTTAAGAAAATTGGGCAAGGCGGTATGGGCGAGGTCTACCTGGCGAAGAACGACACGCTCGGTCAAAAAGTTGCGATTAAGTTTTTGATCAAGCGTTTTGCCGACGACGAAAATCTGGTTCTCCGCTTTCTTAATGAGGCGCGTTCTTATTGTCGCGTTGCACACCCAAACGCCGTTACCCTCCTTGAGTTTGGGCAGCACGAATTAGGATCATTATACATTATTACCGAATTCGTCGAAGGCATGAGCATCACCGAAACCTTGAAGGATTCCGGATTGATGTCTTTGGAACAAACCGTTGATATTGGAATACAGATCGCAGAAGTGCTTTCGGCCGCACACGAGCAAGGGGTCATCCACCGTGACCTTAAGCCCGACAATATTATGTTAACGCCCACCAAAAGAGGACGCTTTGTCGTTAAAGTGCTCGACTTTGGTATCGCGAAAATCGTTGATGATGAAAACGGACCCGCGACCGAGACGGGGTCGGTCTTTGGGACGCCAGAGTTTATGTCTCCCGAGCAGGCCAGAGGAGATGTCACTGATGGCCGGGCCGATATCTATGCTTTTGGTATAATTTTATTCTTCTTACTCACAGGAAAACTGCCTTTCAAAGGCGAGAACAAATTAATGGTTCTCAACAAGCAGCTCCACGAAAGGCCGCCAAAGTTAGCCGATGTCCGGCCGGGAATGGTCTTCTCAAAGGGAATCGAAAGCATCATCATGAAGTGTCTTGAGAAGACGGCGATAAAGAGATTTCAGAATGCCGAGGCAGTCCTAGAAGCTTTGGAAAGCTTTAGAATCGATGATGGTGCGTTTTTAACCTCGATGAGTACGGCCTCAAGTGAGTCCACCCTTGGTGGCAATAAAAAAATTCAAGCGCTTGATACTGTTCGTTTAGGTGGAGAGTCTCCAGAGACTTTTGCGACAAAGACGACAAGTTTGGATTCGCCTTTTGATGATAAAATTGTTGCCGCCGATTTACATAGTATTGAGATGTGGAGAGAGGCGCCGACGAAGCCGCCCGTTAAAAGTGAGTCTTCACAGACAAAGCCTATAGGACTTTGGATCGCACTTTTTATCACTCTTGGTGTTATCGTTTTTGCAACGATTTCTTTTTCTTCATCGACGGAGGAAGTGGCCCCTTACGATTTTGATGCGGTGTTTAACGAAGGGCAAACCTTGGGCGTGATCTCGGTGGCTGAGGGGTTGCTCGAAGATGGCAAAACAAGAGATGCGTTGGCGGCGTTGCGAAAAGCCAAAGACTTAGCATCCACCAATGAACAAACGAAAGAGCGTGTATCGCGTCTGAACGATCGGGCTATTGAGGCCAATCTTCTTTTTATTCGCT
>JALSKP010000525.1 GCA_026988815.1 Myxococcales bacterium
ATATTTCCACCGCTACCTCCCATCGTAAACGAGGGACGAAGAATCACAGGATAGCCGACGCGCTCGACAATCGTGCGCCCCTCTTCCATCGTTCGTGCAACGCCAGATCGAGGCTGGGCGATATTGAGCGTATCCATAATCTTTGAAAATTGCTCACGATCCTCGGCGCGACCTATGACCTCCGGTCGAACGCCAATCATTTCAATCCCCAAATTCTCAAGCGTCTTATCCTCGTAAAGCGCGAGCGCTAAATTCAACGCGGTTTGCCCGCCCACGGTTGGAAGAAGTGCATCGGGTTTTTCTTTTTCTAGAATCAGCTTCAGAAAATCTGGCTTAAGCGGTTCTATATAGGTCGCATCAGCAACATCGGGATCTGTCATTATCGTCGCGGGATTCGAATTCACCAAGATGATTCTATATCCTTCGGCTTTCAATACCCTTGCGGCTTGGGTTCCAGAATAGTCAAATTCACATGCTTGACCGATGACAATAGGTCCAGATCCGATGATGCAAATCGACTTAATATCTTTACGAGGAGCCATATTTAACTTTCCGTTTATGTCGACGGAAACCTAATTATGTTTGGTGAAGATCAAAAGAAGAATTGGATTTTATTTAAAAACCCAGCCGATGGCATAGGGCCGAGCACCTTCGATCTTGAAACCCATGTCTTGAGAATCGTCGAAGGTCCATCGAATCTCTTGGGTGTTTGCGTTACTTTTCTGAGAGAAGGATTTAGATGAATCCAGACCAAGAACGCCCCACTTTTTATCCAAAAGGATCGCGAGCTCCTGATTTTTCTTGCATCCTTTGCACTGAAAAACAACCTCCCCTTTGGGCGTCCATCTCCACTTTACTTTTGCGATGCCAGAAATACGTTCAAGATATTGAGCGCTGCCAATAACTTCCAACCCACCTTCCTCGTTGAAAATTTCTAGATCTGCAAAATCTAGCGCGCTTTTTTTTGAAAGAGTGAGGTCCTCACCCTCGTCGGAGAACAAAGATGATTGAAGACTAAGATGGAAAAAATGAATCAAGGCTTCCTTCTTCAAGAAAGAAAAATCGATCCTTTGTAAAACCTCATGCCGTAGAATTAGACCTAGACCGGGAATGTTAACCACCCCACCCTCCCCCTTGATAAACTGAGGCTCGGATTGACAACGAAGCGATGTCGAAAGCCTCGCCCCCTCCGCCTTCGAACCACCGGGTTGAAGAAGGGTTGTCGACTTCGCGCCGACGCTCGCAAATCCTCCGTTTCCAAAACGAGGATCGGAGGTCTTGGAATGTCCCTTAACGATGGCTGCTAATTTTTTCGAAAGGCTCAGGCTATCCTCAGACTGGGATGGGGAAAATGAGGTCACCATTTGTACATGAGTTCCCAACGCCTTGTGAGAAATTGAAATAAGAGGAAGACCTTTTCGCAGCCACCCGTGTTGATCTTTGTGGTCGATGTCGCAGGGAAGTTCCACACCGTCCATATATCGCCAACGGGTGCTGCGTCCTTTTTTCTGAATCGAAAACAAAAAAGGGAGATAGAATTGGATGTTTTTTGGAATAGAAATCGTAGCACTTCCGCTCGCCGAAGGGCGAACCGATGCGCTCAGTTTCGCGCCTTTCCCCTCACCAAAATCGACAATGGGCGCTACATCGGCATCCAAGCGACCCGATATTTTCCCTAGCTCTATCGCCGTGCCTTTAAAGTGACTCTTTAATTTAACTTCAGGATTCGCCCCAACAAAAACCAAAGAAAGCGAACTCTCCTTCTTCGTCCACGTGAAGGAGGTTTGCCCACCGTCAACGCTTTTTATTGGCGCAATACCTTCGATTAGAGAGATGGAAAAACCACTCGAAAAAACAAGGGCATCCTCAGCAATAGAAAGCTCCTCAGGTCTGGATTCAAGCACAGACCAATCTTCTTTATCCTGACACGAAAGGGAAAGGCCTAAAAAAATGAGGTTGAATAAAATGAAGAAGTTTTTCAAATGGGTTGATAGAATGATGAAAACAGCCTCTTCAAGAAAGGTCCACCATGGCGAGAAAGTTCTTAATTGTAAATGAAACGAGCTGGTCCGGTTGACAGAATTCGGAATTATTTTCACCA
>JALSKP010000526.1 GCA_026988815.1 Myxococcales bacterium
GAGCGCGCGCCTTCGCAGATGCCGCGTTTGGTAACGAAGTTGAAAATGCCGCCGACACCGTTTTCATCCCCAGCATACCAGTTTTGAACGGTCGAGTATTTAATTTCTGCGTCCTCAAAAGCGATGATTTCGACAACGGCTGCGTGCAGTTGGTTTTCGTCGAATTGCGGTGCCGTGCATCCTTCAAGGTAGCTTACGTGTGAGCCCGCCTCGGCAATAATGAGCGTGCGCTCGAACTGTCCCGACTTGGGCGTGTTGATTCTGAAATAGGTGGACAGATCCATTGGGCATCGCACCCCTTTGGGAATGAGGACGAAGGTTCCATCAGAAAAAACAGCAGCATTTAACGCGGCATAAAAATTGTCTGTATGCGGAACGACGGTCCCCAGATATTTTTTGATGAGTTCTGGATAATCTTTAACGGCCTCCGAGAAGCTGCAAAAAATGACGCCTGCTTCGTGCAGCTTTTTTCGAAAAGTCGTCGCCACTGAGACCGAATCGAAGACAGCATCGACGGCTACGTTTGCAAGCATTTTTTGCTCGTCGAGGGGAATACCTAATTTTTCGTACACTTCAAGAATTGCCGGATCGACTTCATCCAGACTGGCTACTTTTGGTTTTGTTTTAGGCGCCGAGTAGTAGGAAATTTCATTGAATTTCGGTTTTTCGTAATGGACGTTTGCCCACTCCGGTTCTTCGAGCGTGAGCCAATGCTTGTAGGCTTTGAGTCGATAATCAAGCAACCACTGAGGTTCGTTTTTCTTGGCACTTAACGCACGTACGACGCCTTCATCGAGTCCGGGTGGAAAGGTATCGGATTTAATATCAGAATGAAAGCCATACTTATAGGGTTGATCTATAAGTTTTTGAATTTCATTTGTTTTTTCGTTAATAGTTTCGTTCACAAATTACTCCGAGAAGTCGGAGCAAGCGCGCCGACGGGGCAGAATGTTTGAACAGGAGGCCGTACGATGGCGTCCAATTCTCGGGTTACCTTTTCGGGACTTTCAAGAAGTACAGAAAGTGGCAAATTATCTAGGGTATGGATGACAAGTCGAAAAACATGGGTCCAAATTGGCTTTATCGTGCACTGCGTTGAATGACAGCAATGCTCAAAGTTTCCGACATTTTTCTCACAAATAGAATCCACATCGGTATCCGTACCTAGGGCGCGAATCACCTCACCGACGGAAATAGTGTCGGCCGGTTTAGCAAGTTGGAAACCCCCTTTTGAACCGCGTTGAGCAATGACGAGATTGGCACTGACAAGAAGTCGAAGAAGTTTCTGAACATAAGGGATGGAAATGCCCTCAAGTGCCGAAATTGCGGAGGCGGCGAGGGGATCTTCAGCTTTGGCTACACGAAGTAAGCATCTTAACCCAAATTCTTCGACAGCCGAAATTTTCATATGTCCTTCTTTCTGGATTTTCCAGATTTGCTATGGCTATAGCATGCTAAAAAAACCACCACAAGATAAAGCGTATAAAAAAATATGCATTACGGGGCGTCGATTTTAATCGGTTGACAGCGGTTATAATGTTCAGCGTTTGGCTCGTTGGGTATTTATCCTGCCGTTGATCCCTTGGATTCAAATAGTCGCATTCTCTCTGAAGAAGTGCTTGGTAAAGAACAATACGAAACAGCCCGCGTACCTTGGTATGGACGAGCTTTCTGATGAAGATCCTCTTGCGGTCGATTCACCACGAAGTTCGCGAGGACTACTACGACGCACTCTACTGCTCGCCGTCGACTCGCTTTCTCAGAACAACATAAAAAGTAACTTTCGTAGGGTTTCCATGCGATCCATTTTCCCAATCTATAGCCCAGCAATAGTACGACTATCAACGAGGGAGAAAACGATAACACAGCCGAAGAAAATGGTGCGCTTTACGTATTTCGAAGAGCCGGAAACACATGGACACAAGAGGCCTATTTAAAAACAAATGAAACCACGCCTTTTGCATCAATGGGAATTGCACTTGCTGTGAGTGGGGATGGAAATCTTCTCGCAACAAATTATGGAAGAGCGGTTTTTATTTTCAAACGAAACGGAGAAGAATGGATACAAAAAGCGAAAATTCTTCCGAACATCTTTGATGAA
>JALSKP010000527.1 GCA_026988815.1 Myxococcales bacterium
CCGGGTCCATCACCGCAGCCCTGTTTTCTTTGGCTATTTCACTATCTTTTGGAATGTAGAACACCATTCCTGAAACGATAATTCCATTCGCATCTGTGAGTTCGGTTTCGGCTTGGGCCATAAAAATGTCGGACCCTTCCTTTGGAACTTCTGTGATTTTTTTCTCGATCTCTTCTTCTAATAAACGACTCACAAGGGCACCTTTCCATTCAAAACGCACTGCAGGATCGGTCGAAAAAGAAGACAGTTTTTCGGTTGGAAAAGAAAGCTCGTCAAAGGTCTCAAAAATGGGATCTTTATCGCATCCCAGAAAGAAAACAACGAGGAAAAGGAAGAGCTTCATTCGCCTCTTCCAAAGGCCGCATATCTGGCGAATTCGGAACTGGTTCGAATAAAAATCACACCTATCATCGCCGTAATGATACCTGCCATGTAATCTTTTTCCGCCAGGAATTCTACACAATGATAGAGTTGAAAGAGCGCACCAAACAAAGCAGCTACACATAAAATATCAAATAAAATACTTCTCATTCACGCGCTCAAATAAAAACGATAACGAGGGTCAACATAAGGAAAATGACGACGAAGGGAAAGATGTTTCGCTCGAATATTTTCTGCAATCGAAAAAGGTCATGTTGCTCATATTTTAGTTTTTTCCATTTCGCCAATTCGTGTTCAAAATTTAGGGCGGGAACGATAAAGTAAAGATAGATAGAGATGCACCAAATAAAGAAGATCGAGACGGAAATCGAAATCAAAGCAATGGTCGGATCCTCGTAGCTTTGCAAAATCGTGTTTTGGATCAACGCGTCTCCAAAAACAGCGTACTGAAGGACGAGGAAAAAAACAAAACTATAGACGAGAGGCACTTCAATCCGTTGCTGTAAATTCTTCCAAAGCGGCGTCGCGGAAGTATTGAGAATTGAGTGGTCGGGCGAATACTGTAATGCAAACACGTAGGAGACCACCAAAATATAGACCAGACAACTCAACCCGACACGCAGACTTGCGGCGCCTTTCATGAGATCAAAGGCTTCCGGTAAAATCGTCACGCCGGGAACAAAGGAGGAAAGAAAAACCATGAGTAGAATCATTTGGGAACGTAAGAGCACCCCGAGAATGACAACCCCAATGGGAAGTCCATAGGCGATAACATGGAAAAAGGAAGAGGTTTGACTTTGGAATTCCCCGAAAAGTGCAGAGCCGAGTATTTGAACCCACAATGCAATACCGAGCAGAGCGATCCCGCCAAAAGCTGTTGGCAAATAGTCTCGTGGGATCTTTTCTTCCATTTGTTCTCGTCGTTTAATTTAGCGTCGAACTTTCGCTTGTACTCTTTGGGGATTCATCGTTGTTTACAATCGCCCAGATAAGATGTTGCACCTGGGCACCTCTAATAAAATCCAAACGAATCTTATTGTGTTTGGAAATGGATTGCCAAGCTTTAAAATACTCATCAGGGGTGTTCAGAGGCATGCCATTAATATGGGTAAGTACGTCGTTGGCCTGAAGCGCAGATCCTAAATACGCTTTGGCGCTAGGACCAATTGCTGCGATTTTATATCCTTGCATCGTATTACTATTTTTTGAGGGCACCAAATCCAGGTGAGTAAAAACAAAAGCCGGACCTTGATCGATAAAATAGGTAAACTCGGATTTGGGAACCATAAGCTCACCTTCCTCACCTCTTTCTACATGGACGACCGCCGTGTCTTCACGAACCAGGGGCGCACCTTTGGGCATCATAACTTTATCCTCCGTTGGCGGAGCATGCATCGGAATATCTGCTTGGGTTTGCTTCTTCGTTGATGAACAAGAAAACATTATCAGAAAAAGCGATACCATTAGAAACTTCATAACATCTCTGGGTTTGAATTCAGGTAGACCTACATTAGCGCGACGCGCTGAGCAACGTTTATATCTTTGATAGTTCATCAAGAAACCATTTCACTTCAGGCTCCTTTAGGTTTTCAAAAATTCTTAGAAAAAAGCGATTCTCTTGTTTAGCATGTGTACGCAAGGCCCCTCGAATCGTCGAAACAATATCATGTACCTCACCGATCTTAATCTGGAAGTCATTGGGATTGGCTTCCAGAATTGT
>JALSKP010000528.1 GCA_026988815.1 Myxococcales bacterium
CGCTGATGGTTTCAGCAAAGGCTCTCACCAAGGTCGTTTTCGCGACCCCGGGAACACCTTCTAAAAGAACATGCCCTCCCGAAAACAGCGCGATAAGGAGTGATTCCACCACCTCGCCCTTGCCGATAAACACGCTTGAGACAGTCTCCTTTATCTTGAGGATAGGGAGCCGATAACGCGCGACAGCGGCCGCTAATTGTTCTTCAGGAGCTACCCCATTTACGTTGTTCATAGTCATCTAAATGTCCCATTATGGTAATAATTTCTACTGCAATTCCGTGATATTTTTCCAAATCCCCTTTTAGGATTTCGCTCTCATTTTCCAAAAATACGCGATCTCGAGGAGGTGTTTTTGTAAACACCGAAAGTAATTCTAAGAGCCTCTTTTCTACCACAGCACGGCTCCTCTCGGAATAGCCGCCGAGGAAACGCGTTGAGAATTCTCTCGTCATCCCACTTATGTTAGGACGATCTTTTGATTGAGAGGGCCAAAGACCAAGTTCTTTCAAAAATATTTCTTCAAAAAGTTCCTTCAAAATCGCCATCGGCAAAACATCGCTTTGCAGGTTCTCGGTCTCCGAAAAACGAGAAATATTCCAATCAAATTCGGACTGAGGCCATGGAAGAGTATCGGAAAAATCAGTGATATATTTCGAATAGTTTCGTGTTTTTACAAAAGGAAGCAGCGACACTAAATAGGCGATTAAGCCGATCACGACCAAAAGAGAAAAAAAGAAAAGGAAGTCCCGGTTCACGTTTTTTGGTACCTCTTCGATCGCTTGATTAAACGCGAAAACAAAGTGTTCTAGACTATTTTCGTCACGTTGAGGGCGGTAATGCCCTGTCTGTTCTATCGACTTGGTCAACACACGGATACGACATTTTTGGGTGGTCTCTAGAGCACTTTCACAGGCGTAACGCAGGGCGTTTTCCGCGAAAATTTTGTTGTCTCGCAAACCAAGCATTTGGTTAATAAAAATACTTCCATCGGCAATAACGACAACCTTTCCCATGCCCAAGTTCATATCGTACACAAAACCAGGACCCTCATCATAACTCACCACGGGACCGCCAAGATTAACGATCATCGAAGGATAATTGGCAACGATGGACTTCACATTTGTCAGTAAAGGATGCTTTCCACGCGGTCTGAACACTGGCAGGGCTTTGTTTTCAAGATAGAAGGTATTGTGGGGAAGAAAGGTATTGCTCGGCGTCTCACGTTTGATTTCAAGGCGTTCCAAAAATTGTGTACTTTTCCCAAAGTCGTCGGCGATAATCACGCGACCGCCATCAATCACGAAACGGGAGACCTCAACCACCTCGATCTCTTTTTGCGGATAGATGAAAAAAAGAACATCGGAATTATCGAGCGCTGCAAAATCAAGATTGGGAGAAAGAAGGATCTCAAAACCTAAGGATTCAGAGAGAGAGACGAGCTCGCTCAGCCCGGTCCATTCATCGCTTCTTCCTTCGTAATCTTGGACACTTTCCGCGCGAGCTCGGCTGCTAAAAAAGCATAGCATTAGGGTTAAGAGGATAGATAAAACAGCTTTCACGAAGACATCTCCGCAACGAGTCTTAAGGCGAGGTTACGCATAAAAAACCAAGTCTCCTCAGAGTACATTTTTCCGCTAAAATAGCTTTCCTCGACGATTGAAGATACGGCCGCCAAAAGGTCTTGGCTCTTGATTTCTCCTTCGCCTTCAGCTGCGATAATGCGACGTAGGGACTCTCGGAGTTTCTTTCGTTCGATTCCATCTTCACATAGATCCATTGACGGCCAGGCCAGCTTCAGAATTTTTTCCATCTCTTGAGGGGTTTGATATCCCCAATTGGCCTTCCCACTTTTCTCTTCGCTAATCGCCTCGTAAAGTCGACGGATTTTTAAAGGCACAGGAATCAATTCGATTTTAAAATCCGACAAAACGCCGTTATGAGGAATCATAAAGGTATGTTTACCCGTCACAAATCCATGTTTTTTGACGATGATTTGATACTCGCCTTTTTCGAGTTCCGCTTCAAACCTGCCCTTCTCATCGCTCAAAAGCTGAAGCGATTTTTCGCCCGAAGCTATCTCAATCTGGGCGTCCTCT
>JALSKP010000529.1 GCA_026988815.1 Myxococcales bacterium
CCCATTTCGTCGTCCGCCGCGACCGCGGTAAGTTTGATGGGAATCATTGGTGTGTCGCTTTTGTATTTCATAATGATTGGTCGAATATCGCCAGCATCTGAATTCTTGGTAAGTTTAAAGGCGAGTAAATTCATGCCCTCGCTAAGGTAGGCTTGGAAGAGATCTTTGGTTCCCTCCGGCGCCATATAGTTGTTATCTTCTAGCCAGTTTAGGGCGACTTGGGCGCCATTGGGTTCTGGATTTGGGATTTCGATAACAACAAAATCGTAGGGGCCCACATTTCCTTCGGCCGCGACAATGACACCTTCTTGATTCGGCGCAATGTTGTTTGCTCCTTTATTTGAGGACTGATCTGCGCTACCAAAAAGGTTGCCTACTTTACAATCTCCTTCAACGGTGGTTGTCATTTGGTAGGTCGGGTTGGTGAAGGTCTGGAGACGGGTGAAGGCGATATTCGAAGAGACACCTACTTCAGGGACTCCCGGTACAGGAATAATCCACCCGAATTCCGATGAATCGCCTTCGTAGAGAACTTGAACGACGGCGGTAATATTACCATCATCATGTTTAGCAAAAATAATTCCTTCAGCCGCCTGATTGACCATTTGTGGTCCAACATCACAAAACAGACCGCCGCAGGCGAGGGCGATTGAGGGGCTCATTATCATCGCGGCGAGAACGAACAAATAGGAATATAGTTTGGGTTTCATGGCGTTCCAATATAGAAAAATGAAACCTATTCGAAAGGAACATTTGGATCCAGTCCTCATCCTTATCAATCGGTATTTAAAGGGTGATAAGAAGGAGGATAGTTTACTAAACGAGCGAAAAACGCAAAAAATAACTGGGCTGAAAAGAAGGGCAAGTTTTTGGCGCCAAAAAATTGTCTTTTGATAAATTTATGCAAGTATGGGGAATGCCAATTTTGTATCGCTTAGAATCCGATGACGATTTCGTGCATCAAAACTACAAGCAAGCAAGTTATCATCGCGAGTTTATTATGAGAAAGTTAATCACCTTTGGGTTTTTCCTTGTCACGCTTTATGTTCCTCTTATCCTGAGCGCATCGCCGTGGACATTGCCTGAGAACAAAATGGCCTTATCTCTATTCTACGATTACCAATTCGCTGATCAGGAGTATTTGGAAAATGCGGAGGCGCAAAATTTTCCGCTCAACGGGCAGTTTGCGGCAAACACACTCCGCTTTGATATAAGATATGGCGTCAGTGACCGATTAGAGTTGTCGCTCGGGATGTCTTTTAAAGACATCACTTATTCGGCGGACCCAGCGATCATTGAGTTTCCAGAAGGTGCAGAATTCGCGAGTTTGCCGGTTGCGCGTGGCGAAATTCTGAATTTTAACAGGAAGGCTTCGGGTATTTCAGATATTTTCCCAGCGCTACGTTATAATATTTCAAAAGGGATAATCTTGGTCACCTCGGAGACCAAAGTAAAATTGCCCTCGGGATACAAACAGCCATCTTCTACGTTGAACGAAAAAGGTGTAATTGTAGATGATGTGACGCTCGGAGACGGACAAATTGATATTGAGGAATCGATTTTATTTGGAAGTTTTATCAATGCGTCAAAAACCTTTTTCCGTGTGGATATGGGGGGGCGTTTACGATTTGGCGAGCCTGGTCATCAGCTCTTCGGCGGCATCAAAATTGGACAGTTTATCGGATCGAGATTTGTCGTGACGGCAAGTGTTGATGGGGCGATTACTGTTGTAGAAGGGGATCCCATTGGGACAAGCTTCGTTGCAAGTTCAGGGAATTTGACAGCTCAGAATGTGACCACAGAACAGATTATCCCAAAGCCTCTTTTTCTTGATAAAGACCTTCTATCTCTGGGTCTAGGTGCGCTATTTGTGATTCAAGAAGGGGTTGAAGTTCAGCTGAGTGCCAATCAGTTTATCGGAGGTCGAAATATTCCGGTGATAACCACCTTCACCTTCGGCTCCTCTTTCTCGTTTAACTTGCAGTAGACCTCCCAATGAAATAGGGGAAACATTTTCGTCCTGCGTCCGAAGATGATGGGACTGTAAAATGATCTTTTTTCTGGCGTTTTTACAGTCTTTATTACAATCGCCCT
>JALSKP010000530.1 GCA_026988815.1 Myxococcales bacterium
CGTTTTCGTTCTTTAGGATGCGAGTTTACTTTGAACGAACGTCCATCGCGTCACGCAAACCATCTCCAACGACATTAAAGGCGAGAATGGTGAGGAAAATAGCACCTGCGGGGAAAAGGATCAGATGTGGATAAAAGGTCATCGCTTTCCAGCCCGAGCTGGCCAGAACGCCCCACGAACTTGCAGGTGGTTGTAGGCCCAAACCGATGAAACTCAGGGTGGACTCGGCAAGAATGACCGAGGGAATGCGGAAGGTAAGGGTGACGATAATCGGTGCGACGGCGTGGGGTAGGACTTCTCTAAAAAGGATACGGGTGGGTTTGAATCCCAACGCTCTTGCCGCCTCGACAAAGGGGCGATGTTTGATTGCCAATACCTCGCCGCGAACAACACGGGCGACGGTGATCCAGGAGACCAATGATAAACTGAGAATGATGCCAAATACACCTTGGCCGACGACGACCGAGATAATGATGATCAAAAGCAGGTCTGGAAAAGAATAAAGGACATCCACGATACGCATGGCGAGGTTATCAAATCGACCTCCCACATAGCCACTGACGGCGCCTAAAGCGGTGCCGAAAAACATCGCAATGAGGCTGGTAATAATCGCGACCGCCATACTTACACGCGCACCAAATAAGGTTCGGCTTAAAAGATCGCGGCCAAGCTGATCGGTGCCAAACCAATGCTCTGCTGAAATGCCTTGGAGGAGGGCATCGTTATTTTGAGCGTCTTCTGCATAAGGTGCAAGAATCGGCGCCATGAGAGCGGCTAGAATGATGAAAACAATGATGCCAAGAAAGAACATGGCAACGCGGTTTTTCTTAAACCGATCGCGAACTTGTCCCCAATAACCAATAGAAATATTTTCCATTTTTATACCTCCACTCTTGGGTCAATAATACCGTAGAGCACATCAACGGCGATGTTAGCTATGACGATAAAAGACGCGTAGACGACGGTTACGCCCATCACCAAAGGGTAATCTCGATCGATGACGGCCGTTACAAAATAGCGACCCATCCCAGGAATGGAGAAGACCAATTCGATGATAAAAGAGCCAGTGACCAACATCGCAAGCAGCGGTCCGCCGATGGTTATCAAAGGTCCCAGCGCGTTCACCAAGGCATGTTTTAAAAGGATCATCTTTTCGCTAACGCCTTTGGCACGCGCGGTTCGGATGAAATCTTCGTGTAGCGATTCGATAACGCCTGATCGTGTTAGGCGCGCAATGTAGGATGCTGGCGCTAATGCCAAGGTGACAACGGGAAGGACCCAGTACAAGGGACCCTCCCAAAGCGCGGGCGGAAAAATATGGGCTTTAAGTGAAAAAAGAAAAATAAGGCCCGCTGCTAAAACGAAATTAGGCATGCTAAATCCAAAAGCGGAAAAGAGCATGACTGCGCGATCGAGCCAGGAATTTTGGTAGTAGGCGGCCGCGGTTCCGAGAATGATGCCGATGAGAAATGCCAGAAAGAAGGCTAACAAACCGAGCGTCAAACTGACGGGAAAGGTTCGTTTAATAATGTCGTTTACCGAAACTTGGGTAAACTTCATCGAGACCCCAAGGTCGCCTTTGGCCAATTGTCCTAAGTAGGAAAAAAGTTGGGTCTCAAGTGTTCCTCGAATGCTTAGGTGAACCGGCCCAACGGCGAAGGCACCATGTTTTTTCTCGAAGGCAAGAATCTCTTCCTTTTCTTTTTGATCTTCGGGCATCATGTAGACAGGGAGCATCGGACGATCGAGACGGTATTGGGTACGTAGGTTTTTTAGGATATTGGGAGGTAAGGGTTTCTCTCGATCAAAGGGGCCGCCGGGTGTAAATCGGAGGACGATGAAGGACGTAACCACGACAGCGAGTAAAACCGGAATGCCCCAAAGCAAACGTAATCCGATGTATCGAATAGAAATATTATCGAGGATTTTTTTCACGGCGTTTCCTTCGATTTAGTAGACCACTTTACTTTTCCTAGTCGAGCGTCGCCCATTGCATTAAATCGTAAATTCTCCAATCCAGGACGGCGGAGGATGTTTTGCGCTCCGGTATAGATTGGAATCATTGCAATATCATCGACGACGAGAAT
>JALSKP010000531.1 GCA_026988815.1 Myxococcales bacterium
CACGATAAAGCGATTTCCTTTTTTCAACGCGTGTTAAGCGAACAACCCGATGGTAATAAAATTCCTGACTCAATGCTCAAGATGGCCTTGGCCTACGTCAAGGTCGGACAAGTCGAAAAAGCCAAAACCCTATTGGGCCAGGTCTCAAAACAATATCCTAGAACGAACGCTGGAAAACTGGGCGCTCAAAAGCTCTCAGAACTTTAGCCGGAGAATTGATGAAAAATATGATTAGAAAAAACTCGAAATACCTAACCCTTCTTGGACTCATCGCCTTATCCTTTATTTCAGTAGATGTGAGTGCTCAGGTTGCCGAACGCGATTATCATGTCGTTGAAAGCGGTGATACACTTTACGATCTCTCGGGCAATTATTATAGCGATGTCTACCAATGGCCTAAATTATGGGGATTTAACCCTCATATTACCAATCCCCATTGGATTTATCCCGGCGATATCATTTATCTAAAAGAAGCGGGCGCACCCGTTGCCGCTGGGAAAATGTCCTCTGGTCAAAAATCGCTCTCCGCCATGCATCTTCCCGTCGCCGGAATGGTGACCAACGAAGTTGAGTTTGTCGGAGAAATTCTAGCCTCGCCCAAAGAAGCGAATATGCTTTCTGAACATGACACCGTGTGGTTCGAATTAAGCGATGAAAATAAAAAATCCAGCCCCGGCGAAATCTATGCGATCGTTCGACCTGACGGCGAAGTAGAATCCGAAGACGGACGTATAGGAACCAAGTATTATGTGGTCGGAACGCTCAAAGTTACCGAACAAAAAGATAAGTACTATGATTCAGCGATTATCACTCAAGGTTTTCGCGAGATTCTCAGAGGAGATAAACTCATTCCCTACGAGCGCCAGATCAAAGTTATCCAACCGATTCAATCCGATAAGGATCTCGTTGCCCAGGTCGTCGAAGGAATGACTGTTCTCTTTCATTATGGAGAGTTTCACTACATCTTCGTCAATAGAGGCGCAAAAGATGGCATTCGACCCGGGAATCGCTTCTTTGTTCTCCAACAAAAAGAAGGACTAGAATTCGGCTCGAATAAAGACGACATGGTTCCTTTTAGTAAGATAGGTCAAGTTATGGTTCTTGATGTACGAGAGGATTTTTCCTTCGCCGTTGTGACCGACTCTTCTAAAGAAATTAACCCCGGCGATCGCTTGGAAATGTACAAAGGGTATTAACCTCATTTTCACGACTTCACTGCGAACTTCGGTTCGCTTTTTTTTCGTCCTTATTTTCGTTTTAGTCGAGAGACGATACGCATAAATAAAATTTCTCTTTGTTTTTCCTCAGCTTCGTTCAGAATGAAAACGTACTAAAGGTAAAGCTATGAAAATCGATGTGTTAAAGCCCCTTCCATTCCTGTCTGTTTTACTGCTTCTAAATTGTGGGGTAGACGGTTCTATCGACACAGATCAGGGCGTCCTTCAGATAAGGAACGACACAGGTCAAAGCGATGAGGGAAGACAAACGAAGGACGTTGGAGAGCCCTCCGACACAGGAAAGATGCCCGACCTAAAGGTCGAAGATATGGCGATGCCCAATGATGGAAAATGGGATGCGTGTAAGCCTCAATTCTATAACGAAACATTGGTTCATTTGGACGTCTCCGTGTCCGATATTATCGCCGCTCACCAAGAGGCCCAATACAGAGAATTGATTAAAGTGGGCCTTCAACGACGCGCTCCTTTCACGCGATGGATCATCGACGAAGTGCAGAAAACGCAGAATTTTGACTGTATCGAGGTTTACGCCAGCGATGTTGCTTCCCTCGGCGCCTTCGAATTACTTCAACGCGCGACGACGGTCGTTCATGAGTGTGCCCATGGTTTGAATATGGCGACTTGGGACGGGATAACGCACGACTATTATGTTCGGCCCGATGAAGTGTATCGGGTCAAGATCATCGAAGGACCCGAACGAGGAGTGATCAAAAACTATCTCCCCTGGGAAGATACCTACTCTGAAACCTATCTCGACCTATCAGGAGACCAGCAATTCGATATGGTTCTCGAAGAAGTAAACGGATATATTAACGACCTTATCGCCGGCATTGCTTTTGTTGATGTGGC
>JALSKP010000532.1 GCA_026988815.1 Myxococcales bacterium
CAAGCACACTCTCGATAGCCTCAGCTTGATGAGAATAAAGCGAACGAATCCCACGTTCATCGAGAGCTTCTTGGATCCGAGAATCGAGCTTTTCTGGAAAATCCCCAAAGACTGCCTTTTTAGCGGGCAGTTTTTTCATCGCCGTAAAATGCTTTCCTGCCCCCTTCCCCATTTCCCAATGTTGAATCAGCTCTTTTAGTTCCCTGGATTTATTTTGATGTCTCACGCCTTACCACTGCAAAAATGTACAGTTAACTTTTGACAACATGAATGTCAATAAAACGATTTCTAGAACTTTATTTCGACGCCATATGATCTATAAAATAACGCGTCGCTTCGTTGTTGTCTGCGTTCTTCGCCCATACCAGATAGATACCAAGCGTCTTGTCGTTCCAATCAGGCAATAACCGTTCTAAGCGACCACTGCGAAGATCATCCTCGATCGCACTACGAGGCAAACTTGCCAACCCAACTCCAGCGATTGCAAGACGCCGCATTGCCTCAATGCTATCCACAACGACGGCGCTTTGACCCCAAACCGCTTTCGCTTTGGATCCTTTCTTAGAGAGATTTATCTCGTTTTGGACTGGCGAAAAACGAATGCAATCCCAAGATTTGAGATCGTTTGGGTGCGTTAAAGAAGGTCGGGTTTCCATATAGGAGGGCGCGGCGACGACCATCAGTTGGTCCTCACCTATCCGTTTCGCAATGAGGCTAGAGTCCTCCAATTTTCCCATTCGGATCGCGATATCAAAATTTTCCTTAAACAAATCCAGCATCGTATCGGAGGACGATAAGGTTAGACGGATTCCCGAATAGCGCTTACAAAAAGAGGTCACTTTTTCAAAAATCGGATGGGGCGCCAAGGTTGCAGGAATCGCTACACGAAGATCGGTCAAGCGCTTTGTTGCCTCTCTCGCAAAGAGATCCAAACCTCCTTCTGCAGAAAGGATCATTGCCCGCGATGCCTTATACATCTGGCGTCCTGCTTCGGTTAGAGAAAGCGAACGCGTTGATCGATAAAGTAAAGGCGTTCCGATATGCTCCTCCAACAAGGAAACGTGGTGGCTTACCACCGAGGGGGACAAAACAAGTCGTTTTGCGGCTCCTCGAAAAGACCTCTCTTCCACAACAATCGCAAATATTGCCATGGACTTCAGATGATGGATCACTGCTTCACCTATTATGTAATTTTCCCGAACAGTGAGCGTAAATATCAAGAATACCCCAAAAGGTCTACCCTCCCTAAATTCCTTTCAACACAAGGAGAACATATGAAACTAAAAGTCCGTGCCATCACCATTCTATTCGTACTGCTTTCAAGCTGTACCCATGCAACCCATCCCGAACCAGAAAAGGAAACAACAATGATCACCCCATCCGAAAAAGCACAAGCCCTTCTTGAAAGTCTAAACACTGGCGATCCAGGTCCAGTTGCCTACATTAACCCAGAGAAATATATTCAACATAATTTGGATATAGGTGACGGACTATCCGGTTTTGGTGAGGTTGTTAAGAACGCACCACCCGAGGGATTTCAGGCAAAAGTTCATCGTGTTTTTAGCGATGGAGATTTTGTAATTACCCATACCGAATACGATTTTTTCGGACCCAAAGCCGGATTTGATGTCTTTCGTTTCGAAGATGGGTTGATCGTGGAGCATTGGGATAACCTCACCGACATCACGGCTCCCAATCCAAGCGGACGTACGCAGTTCGACGGTAGTGACGCGATTGTCGATCTCGAAAAAACGGAAGAAAATAAAGCCATCGTTAAAGGTTTTGTGAAAGATGTTCTCATGGGAGGTCGTACCGACAAATTGACAACTTATATTAACGCGGAGAAATACTTGCAGCACAATTCTGGGATCGCCGACGGTCTTGATGGGTTGGGCACCGCACTTCAATATTTTTCAGATAATGGGTTGGTGATGATATACGAGAAAGTCCATAAGATTCTGGGTCAGGGCAATTTCGTCTTAGCGATGAGCGAGGGGAAGTTTGGTTTAGGTGATCACGTCGCTTTCTATGATCTATTCCGCGTGGAGTCTGGGAAAATTGTGGAACATTGGGACGTCATTCAG
>JALSKP010000533.1 GCA_026988815.1 Myxococcales bacterium
GCATTTCCTAATACTTTCCCACAATATCCAGGCGTTGCTGTGGACAAAATAGGGAATCGTGTGCCGCTGGCGCCATTGTGGCATTGTGTACAACTTCCTGAATTGACAGCCGGAAATTGACTCACGGGTATGGGATATGGGTTTTGATACCAATCAGGATGAACAATCGGTTCGGGCCACGCATTTGAATTGATCGAAACTGCCGATTTTAAGGCAATAAAAGCAGAATCGTTCGGATGCACAATAAAGGGATTCTCTCCACCATGGCAATCGCTACACATTCCCCCTTCATTTTCGTCTAATTCAAATCCACCCAAAAAATTTTCGATTCCATATCCGGGATTATTTCGATCCGCAAAGAATGGGTCGTAATTGGGATGTCGGTTTTTGTTATCAAAAAAACAGACTTTATTCGTGACCCGTCCTAAACAAACGATTCCAAAAAGTTCGGCTAGATTTTCATCATTCCAACGCGGTAGGGCCACACAAACGCCGTCGGGGTTGCTACTTTCCCAACTCCATAATTCCGATTCTCTACCTGCACCTAAAAAATCATCCTTTAAAACGCCGTGATTTTTCCACTGCCCATTCAGCACTACATCTGGAACGGGTACCCCGTTTTGAACACATTCCTCAATATAATCGCTCCCCGAATTCGAGGTGCTTAATGCTCCTATTCGATTCAGACCTTTTTCGTTTGGATCCTGCTTTAGTATTCTGCGACGATATTGAGAGTCCATCACTCGGTTAACAAAGCTATCACTGACGTAGAGCCCAACCTTTTCGATTTTGGCTCTCGTTAGCAAGGCATCTATATGGTGAAAATTTTCGAGAACCGGATCGCCTTCGTAACAATAGCTCGGTATTGGATCTCCTAAAGCTTCAGACCACTTTAAAATTAAACGGTGTTGATTGGATAGAATTTCATCGCGACTCGGCTCAATCGCCTCGCCTTTATCCGTAAAAAGAACGCCGTGCCCAGTTACGAAGATGACTACGTCCGGCGATTCAATAGGTTTAATCGTTTTACAAACAGGAGTATTATCCAAATCAGGCTCGTCGCCTTCGGGCGAGCAACCCTGATTAATAAAAAATGCGAATAGTAATACTAATGTGATTTGTGATTTGTGATTTCTTCATCGTCCCTCTTCATGTTGATGTCCCCCCACTTTCCTCCCGGTGGGACCAAGCGACATTAACAGAAAAAAATAAAAAAAAAAGGTCTGCTTTGAAAAAGTTTTTCACGAGCAAAGAAAATTCCTGCGCGTCCAAAACCATTTCGGACGATGTAGGATGTGCAAGCATGATGAGCAAGACACCATCGAATTGACCACCTTTGCGCATCCTCAGCGGCGAAGACGCAGATCGATCCCTTGCTAGGAAAACACTAGGACTCCATCAGAAGAGCGTCCAGAAAAACGCGAAGCCCGTTGAAAATCAAGGGCTCAGGGGAAAACGACATTCAGGCCTAGAAAGTGCTTAGGGAGCGGGAGGATTTGAAAGCGTGTTCTTCCCCCAACAAATCGCCTTTCCATCAATTTTCTGAATCGCACATGCGAAACCATTTCCTACGGTGATTTTTTCGATCGTCGCAGGATTTATACTTTGAGTCGTGAAATTAGACGAACACTCCAAAGAAGTAGAATTGAGTACACACCAGCCTCTGTTAAAGCCTAAAGCTATTTCTTCGGCAGAGCTGACAGAACTACGTGGTGGAGGGGTTGAATCACATACCCACCCTGTTGCGCCTTTAGCGCATGCACTGCCACTTCCCACGCTTAGCTTGGAGAACGGAGAATCTCCAAAAGTAGTGCCCCAAGTCCCTGGATGATCGCTATAAAAGCACGTCATTCGTCTGCCACCTTTCTTGATTCCGCAAACATGATTTAAGGCGCCCACACTAAGGTTAACGAATTTTGGAGTTGGGGAATTTGTTAGAACATTTTTAAAATTGAAGCATTTCATTTTATCATCGCTTTCAATAACACAAAAGGCTTCTTCCCCTACACTCACCTTCTTAACGCCTCCCCTCGTCATCGTTCCCAAGCCGATAAATTCTGGCCCGGACTTATAGCATTCCAAAT
>JALSKP010000534.1 GCA_026988815.1 Myxococcales bacterium
TGGGCCAAGCTACGTTCTTTCGTCCAACCCGACGATGAAAACGAAATTGCGCGGCGAGGAATTGCCAAACTTATCGACAGTGCGAGAAATAAGGGAACCCTAAATCACGTTGCCTTAAAAAAACTACTCAGTGAGAATCCCGGAAATACAGAGGAGCCCTTATGCACCTACCTCAACGGCATTGATCTCAAAACTGCATCTCCACAAACCCAAGCCCTACATTATGCTCATTGTGATGAAGAGGGTTCAAGAACGAGAAGCGTTAAAGGAAAAACGCTCCCGATCTCAAACGCGGATCAATATCGTCGAGCGGAACGGTTCTATCGTAAGGTTCGATTCAAAGACGCCGCAAAAGCGCTCGATCAACTCGACGGCAATTCCATGACGAAAAACCTCTTCTGTCAAAGCACTTTTTTGCGGGGACGAACCCTGTTTAGAATCAAAGCGCGTCGAAAAGAATCAGAAAAGGCCTACCAAGGGGTCATCGAAAAATGTACGGAGGAAGCCTTTTTAATCCTCAGAAAAAAATCGCTTTATGCATGGGGGAAACGACGTTTTACACTTAACGATTTCAAGAAATCGAAATCTCTATTTAGTAAACTCTACAAGGAGTTCTCCAATACCTCTTACGGCGATGATGCAATTCTCTATCTTGCAAGAATTGCCGCCAAGGAAGGGAAAACGAAAGAAGAAGAGAAATGGGTTCTTAAAGCCTTAAGCGACTATCCAGAAGGCGACATGATTTCAGAGATCGCATGGGAATATTGTGAACCCCTTTATAAGCAAAAAAAATACAGTGCATTTATCAAACGCCTTGCTTCACTACGTCTCCCCAAACACGATTCCAACTATCTTAGCCAAGGACGCTTAATCTACTTTAACGCCCAGGCACTTCTTAAAACAAAATCAAAAGAAAAAGGAATCAAGCAATTCCAAAAAGCCTGGGATCAATATCCCTTTTCTTTTTATGGCTATCTTTCTCACCTCCGCTTGAAGGAGCTAAAAGTAGACACCGCACTTCCGGGGAGAAACACCAAGAAGCCAGCTTTCTTAGAAGATCCGCGATGGAAAAAAAGTCTCCTCCACTATGCCTTCGAAAATCATTTGGTAAATCTATCTGCTTTCCTAACGCAAAACATGGAACTCCTTGAAGCTGATGATTATTGGAGAAAAGCCTACCTCGTCGATAAGATAAAAAACTACCCTCAGAGTCATAACATCATACGACGGAAAATTAAGGGACGCCCTTGGACCTATCCCGTGCAAGGAAGAGATGAGCGGATACGCCTCGCGTGGCCGCGCCCCTTCAAGGAGGTGATCGATAAGGCCATCGATGCGGAACAAAAACAACATCCTAAAACCTTCCTCCTCGCCGCTTTCCCTTCTTCAATCATGCGTGAGGAATCGAGTTTTATTGAAGACATAGAATCGTGGGCGGGAGCGTTGGGATTGATGCAACTTATGCCACGTACGGCGCTCGGATATGATGACGATATCGAGGGCGGCGCGACCGTCGAAAAACTAAAAACAGCAAAGGTAAATATTCGAGTGGGAGTGGATCATCTCATGTGGTTATCCCGAAAAACCAAGGGACATCCTGCGTTAATGGCAGCGGCCTATAACGCAGGCTTAGGTGCGGTGAATCGTTGGTTGAAAGCCCAACCCAACGACGATATCGCACTTTGGGTAGAAGATATTCCCTATTTCGAAGCAAGGAATTACACCAAACGTGTTATCGGTTCTTACGCTGCCTACCAGTGGATTTATGGTGTGAAAGCGTTGGACCCAAGGCTCGGGCGAGCAGCAAAAAAATAAGCTTTCTGCTTAATGAAGATCAGCGATACCTAGGGTCGCACACAAACATAACAAACTTAAAACATCCTCTTTAAGACTCGCACTGTCTTCTCTCCAAACACCTAAGGCGCCTTGTTCTAATTCAGAAAAACGCGCTCTGGAGACGCGAATATGAACGCCCGATTTGGGGGCCGATGCAGGCTTGCCTTGACCTATCGACAGTCGAATAATCGATTTCCTTTCTTCTACGGCTGGACACACACCCTCGCCGATGGCGAGAAAATAATCG
>JALSKP010000535.1 GCA_026988815.1 Myxococcales bacterium
AACTTGCCTAGTATTTCCGTGTTTTCTTCAACGACAAAAGAAGGGTTAATCTCGGCTCTTTTATCAGGTAGCCATTCCGGCCAACGCAATGATGGTCAACATTGCTTGGCCTTTTCCTATAGAGAAGGTCAGTACGAAGACCAACGAAAACAGGCGCTGTCTTTGTTAGAGGAAAAAGGGGACTCGCATTTTATAGAGAAGGGATGCGCCTATTTCCCCCAACCTTTAAGCGGCGAAATGGCTTTTGTGTACAGCGGTTCAGCCTCGCCTTCGGGACATTTCTTCAAGGACATGTTGGATACCTATCGTTCCTTGAGCGACGATATTCTCAACAAAGTTGGCCCGCAGAACGCATCCAAGCATCTGCAATGGGTGTATGAAAACGACGCGCCGAGTCCCGAGTCTCAAATTTGGGCTGTTTCCCTTGCATCCCAAATTCATACAAGGCTTTCGACCGCCGTCTTTGGACTTCGCCCCGATGCTGCTATCGGATTTTCACTCGGCGAATCAAGCATGCTCTTTTCTCTTGGCGCATGGTCTGATTTAACAGAGATGGTCGATGCTCTCCCTCTTTCTGAAATTTTTAGCGAAGAGTTGTGCGGAAGCTATCGCGCAGTTCAGAAAAGCTGGGGGCTAGATAGTGTCGAGTGGTCCAACTGGACTCTTCTCGGCGACGTCGAGGACGTAAAAACGGCTCTTAAAGGAATTAAAAACGTTCATCTCTCGATCATTAACTCTCCTGAGGAATGTGTGATCAGTGGCGATGCGGAAGCTTGTAAAAAGATTGTCCTAAAACTCAAATCCAGCGGGCATCTGTCTAGTAAACAAGCTTACGATGTGGCCATCCATGTCCCCGAAGTCGCAGCTATCGCTGACGCCTACAAATCCCTTCACCAACGGACCTTTTCGAAAGTGGACGGCATACGTTTTTACAGCAATGCTAAGAATGGCCCCTATGAGGCCTCATCCGAAACATGCGCCGCCATGATTTTGGAACAAGCCACGACAACCTTGGATTTTCCGAGGACTATTCTCCAAGCCTATAAAGACGGTGTACGGATCTTTATCGAACACGGTCCCCACAACTTGTGTACGAAGTGGATACATCGCATTCTTGAGGGCAAAGAATATCTTGCCTTATCGCTTGACCGAATTGGTAAAACGGCCAACGAGATTTGGTTCGATGTTGCTGCTGCATTGATGGCCAGCGGACGCACTGTGAATGTGGAAAATATCGAGCGTTTATTTTCCAAGAAACAAAAAAAGACGAAGACGATTTCAATTCCAGCCTGGGATAATGTGAAAATGAAGAAGAAAAATAAAACCCAAAATTGGGCGCGTCCTGACGCGTTGCCACGTCCACCGAACGCTCAATTCTATCCAGCCTCTTTTGCGACATCCCCAGCAAACCCTGCCCACCTTGGAACCCAGATTCCACAGCTGGAACATCTTCATATTCAGACGCCTGCCGATGCGCACCGATTTTTTCTAGAACAACAAAAAGAGGTCTACACTACTTTTCTGACGTGTTTTCAAGAAAGTCAGACCTTGCTTCAGCAGATTGCCTTGGGCGGGGCGCCACCAGCGCCTCATTTTCCACAGGTAATTTTCGAGCAAGAGGCGTTGGTACCAACATCCCAGGAGATTTCGGAAAGAGAAATTGAAAATATCCCTCCCGCCTCCTCGACCGCGCTGAGTCGTGAGCAACTTGAATTTCTATCCAATGCAAGCATCGCCGATATTTGGGGTGAGGCCTTTCGTGAGCTGGACGACTACGATATTCTCGTGCGCATGCCACATGGGAAATTGCTGCTAGCCGACCGCGTCATTGAAATCGACGCCGAGCCCACATCCATGAAACCTGGACGCATTCGTACCCAGACCGATGTTCGAGAAGGCGCTTGGTATTTACATTGTGGACGCATGCCAGCTGGCATCATGATTGAATCCGGCCAAGCTGATTTATTACTCGTGAGCTACTTAGGCGTTGATCTTCTCAACAAAGGTGAACGCGCCTATCGGCTTTTAGGTTGTAAACTTACTTACGGTGCGAGTCTTCCGGAGGTCGGCGAGACCTTGGATTATAATATCTCGATCGACGGTTTTGCAAAGCACGGCGATGTGCGCTTATTCTTCTTCCATTACGATTGTAAAGTAGGCGACCAAACGCGACTTCAAGTAAGAGAGGGCCAGGCAGGTTTCTTTACCGAGGCCGAGCTTGCAGAATCAGGCGGCGTACTATGGACACCTGAAGACTCCGAGTTCGATGCAAATCTTGCCTTCATAAAAGGTGAGCAGGAAAGTAAACACACCTCCTTTTCTGAAAACGCTTTTTCGGCATTTTCGGAGGGCGATTTATACGGATGTTTCGGGGAAGAGTTCGCATATGGCGCAACACACAGCCGAACGCCCGGAATTTGGAAGGGGACAGAATATCGCTTTTTAGACGAGATCAAGAGTTTGGATTTTGCAGGCGGACCTCTTAAGCGTGGTTACCTCAAAGCAACAACGCGCATCTCGCCCGACGATTGGTATTTCGACGGTCATTTTCATAACGATCCCTGTATGCCGGGAACCCTGATGTTTGAGGGATGTTTACAAGCTCTTACTTTCTTTTTTGCGGCGCGTGGCGATACCCTTAAACGTGATGGTTGGCGATGTGAACCTGTTCCAGGAATGGAATTTGAAATGATTTGTCGTGGACAAGCAACACCTAAAAATAGTCTTTTGGAATACGAGATATTCATTGAAAGCGCCTACCTTTCTCCCGAGGGTCACCCCACATTAATCGCCGATTTACTGGTGACAGTCGACGGTCTGAAAGCCTTTCATACCCGTCGTATGGCCATGCGTCTGGTTCCCGATTGGCCGATGACCTCATTAGATCCGCCACAAAAAACAACCCAAGATGATATCCCTTTTGACTATCCTGAAATGCTGGCCACGGCTATAGGACGACCCTCACTGGCTTTTGGTAAACTTTACAAGGATTTTGATTTCGTAAAAAAAGCACCGCGTTTGCCGGGTAAACCCTACCACTTCATGACCCGTGTTATGGAGGAGAGTGGAAGGAACGCGATGAAAGTCGGCGCACGTGTTGTCGTAGAATACGACGTGCCAAGCGATGCGTGGTACTTTGAGCAAAACCAGGAAATGCCGTTTGCAATCTTACTCGAAACCGGTTTACAACCTTGCGGATGGTTGGCCTCTTGGGTGGGTTGCGCTCTAAACACAAAGGCTGAAGTCTTCTTTCGAAACCTGGATGGCGAGGGAAGGCTTTTTGATCACGTTCGTCCAAACGACACAAGGGTGAAGACCGAAGTTATACTCACCAAACTTGTTCGAAGTGGTGAAACCACTTTGGTAGGTTTCGATGTGAAGATGTCCGTTGATGGTAAACCTCTATACGAATTAAGCACCATGTTTGGTTTCTTTCCGGCTGAAGCTTTGGCGAGTCAGGCGGGGTTAACGGCCGATGCACTCCCCACAGATCTGATTTGGGAAAAGGTTGTGCCGATTGAAATCGATAAGCTGCTCATGGTGGATGAGATTTCAGATCTAGGCGATCGGATATATGGACGGCGGACATTCCACGCAAGTGACTGGTTCTTCAAATCTCATTTTTTCCAAGACCCGGTACAACCGGGCTCTCTGGGTTTAGAGGCGATGATTCAATGCATCAAGGCTCGCGCTGCCGGCAAAGCTAAAGGAAAGATGGTGTTTTCAAACCTGCTCCATCATCCCCATTCATGGTCCTATCGTGGGCAAGTACGACCCCATAATCTGGAAACCATTGTAGACGTAAAAGTTAGTAAAGAAGACGACAATATGCTTGTTGGTGAAGGCGTCCTTTGGACCGATGGGTCCTCCATTTATCGTTTTTCTGGCTTTGGAATCACTTATGAATGAAGAAGAAACCCTCAAAGAAATTCAGCGATTGGAAGTCAAGGCCCCCGAACAGGTGGCCACCTACGACTGGCTCGATCGGATGATGGAACTGGTAGGCCATTTGAATTCGGACCCCAATATTGAATTACTTAACGTTGAAATTCACCCCTCTCTTCCGCTGGTTGTTGAACAAACAATGAGCGATAGTGCCGGATTTGACATACCTCTTGAGATGCTTTCTTTTTACCGCGTCACAGACGGCTTTGATCTCTCTTGGCGTCTCAAAGAATCGCCCTTTGATTTCGAGGTCGGAGGTGACATTAAGCTCTTCGGTTTTGGTCAGGTTTTTAGCAATTGGATTGATAGTCTTTGGGGCGTGACCAAGGATGGAGCCAGTACGCAAGAACTCGATTTCAGCTGGGACATCCGCGGTTTCGACGGCGCACAGGAAGAAGGCGCCTATTCAACCGTGCTTCATGTTCCAGAAGATGTTGAGCAGATTGACCTCTATTTTCACGATCCCAAAGGGAAGTCCCATCTCTTAGCGATGAGCTTTTCAGATTATCTAGAAGCTCTAATTTTATCGGGCGGCCTTCACGGCTGGCAATACTTACTTCTAGAAGAATTGGCGCCTGCGCAAAGTGAAGAAGAAAAATTGGCCCAACAATGTGCCCAGGCTTTAAAGCATGTTTTTCCACTGCGCGATTTGTCCGCTTTGGAAGTTGAAGATGTTCTTTTACGTGTACCCTTGAGCAGCCAAATATTGAAGGGAGAAGAAGAATGAGCGATGTATTTAAAGTAGGCGTGGTTACTATTAGCGACCGCGCGTCGACGGGCGTCTACGAGGACCGTAGTGGTCCGGCGATTTTGAGCTGGTTAGAAAAAGCGGTAAAAACGGAGCTCTCCTTTGAAAGCCGCCTTATCGCCGACGAGCAAAATATCATTGAGGCAACCCTTGTCGAGCTTTCAGAAGTCGGTGCTTCTTGCGCCTGTGATTTGGTCCTAACAACCGGCGGAACGGGTCCCTCTCCGCGCGATGTCACACCGGAGGCCACCTTGGCGGTCGCCGATAAAGTGTTACCAGGTTTCGGCGAACGTATGCGCGCCATCAGTTTGGCCTACGTTCCGACCGCGATTTTATCTCGCCAGGAAGGCGTCATTCGCGCAAAGACATTGATCGTCAACCTCCCTGGTTCGCCGCGCTCAATCTCCGAAATTCTGGATGTGCTTTTTGAGGCCATTCCTTATTGCATCCAACTCATCGAGGGTCCCTACGTCGAGACCCACGAATCGGTCGTCAAAGCCTTCCGCCCTAAACACGCTATCAGGGTAGACGATTAATGTAAGTGAAGTTACCTTATTTCCCATAGGGTGCGTCCCCACCTCGTGTGATCCATATCAGCGGGATTTTGATAGAACTTGCTTTCGTTGACGACCCTCTACAGCAGATCTGCACAAATGCCCCTAGCACCAAGAGTACTTCCTCGGAAGTGCTAACGCACATCCTCAGGGCGCCCTCTCCCGGAGGTAGAGGGGACTTCTCTTCATTCCAAAGAAGAACCCTCTTTCATTCAACCCGCCGAAAATGATCACATTAGTCCCCACCCATCTTAAAAATAACAAGTATCACTTTGACTCAAAGGAGTTCCCCAGAGTGGGGTGGCCCAGAAGATCATTGTAACTTTCTATTCCCAATAAGGCATGAACGATTCGGCTATCTCGAATATATATTTTGGGGGACGTACTGTATAGAGTCTAAAAATCGATGCGCGTTCCTATACCGGAAACGAAGTAGCTTTGTTTGTATTCGCCATTACCCACAATCGAGGTGATTTTCGCGTCGGCATCGGTTGGATTAATCTGACGCCATTGGGAGGTTGTCACATTCCGATCGGGCATAAAGAAATAGGACAATCCCGCGTCGATCGAAAAACTATCATTAAGTTTATAGGTCGCTCCGAGCGCGAATTGATGCTTATCGTTATCGATCAAAAATACCGTATAATATTCGTCCGGAATCGCGGAAGTTTCAAACCCGTAACCCCCCCTAAGTTGTAAACTTTGAGACAATTTATAATCCCCGCCCAAACGGACGGAAAAAGTATCTTGATAAGCGGTCTTAACAGAAAGCGGACCGATCGGAAGATCGCCAATGCCGTATAGATTTTCAACACTAATACCGTTGGGCGTCACTTTGATTTCATCAAGTATTGACCATCCTTCCCAAACGCCACTTAATTCCAAATTTAGATTTTCAAAATCTAAGGCGATACCTGCGCGTATCACAGGCGGAAACCACATCTCGCCGGTGAGACTATCGCCGTTAATTTTCGCTCCAGAAAATTCAGGATGAGAGGGAAGACGAACGCGTAATTTTGTGTCGTTATCTTTAAACTGTACAGGCGCTTGAAAGCTAATCGCTCCAGAAAGGTTTTTCGAAAAGCGCGTCCAAATTCCGAAGTTAGCCGAAGGTGCGAAGAAATCCTGCAAGACAACTTCCGATAAAATATCGAGATCTTTGTCTTCGGCTTCTCCAAATAAACCTGTGTAGGCCGACGACACCGTAACGAGTTCAAAACTCGCTGGAACATTTTGGACGCCAAATCCAATTCGAAAACTATCGCCAGCCTGATAGGCAACGGCGAGGTGAAGAAAGAGGAGCAACGACTTATCGTTGTCCACCAGTACGTAGCGTTGGGCGCCGTCTTCTGGAAAAGTATGGCCGCTCAAATAGGGCGCATAAATTCCAAATGCCCACGTCATATTTTCAAATAACTCGCCACCAATAAGAATCTGGGGATCGACTTTTGGCGGCGCTTCATTACGAACGGTCTCGTAGGTTTGCACATCGCCATTGGGTAAATCGCGAGGTGCTCGGGTGTGCTCCAAACTTAGGTTGATGAGACCCACATCGATCACAAGTTGCAAGCCTTTCATCGTTGCAAGATTGGCCGGATTGTACCAAAGCGAATTCAAGTCACCTTCGCCAGAAGCGACAAAAGCCCCGGCTCTTCCCATAGGTTTAACACCTCGGCCAGGAAGATAAAATCCTGCCGCGAAAGCATCCAAAGACGAGCCGCAAATGAGGAGGAGTAAAAGGAGTTTAATTTTTTTCATGGTTCTTTACTAACGCGACCGTTGATCGACAACTTCATACAATCTTTCCATACCGTGAAGATCGTCGGAGAGATAGAGGGACATTTGTTGAATAAAATGCCCATAATCGTCGCCGCTCGTAAAGGTATCGGCCAGGGGATCTGGACTAAAATAACGCGCAACAATATCGATGAGAATCGAGAAGGGAGAATCTGCGTTGATGCGATCCAAGCCGCGTGAGATCAGAAAAATGCCCGAGTTATCAGGATCGGCCTCCAAGGTTTTGCTGAGCAACTGGGCACCTAAACTTACTAAAGGAACATCGCGATAGGGCTCCACCAGCCAGGGATGATCGGGATCCACAATTTTAGAAAGGAATTTGGCGATGGGTTCCCAGTGAGAAGTATCGACCGACTTCACAAGAATCGAATAGATGGCGATAATGGCTTGGGCTTGACCCTCGCTTGATCCCAGTTGGTAGGTCATCAGATCGTCGATGGTTTTCTTATCCGCATCGTTGGCCAAAATATTAGCCGCAAGGTCAGCCATAGATGCCATCATTCGAGATTTCCATAGGTCCTCCATTCCTGTCAGTAAGGTGTTTTGGATCCAGGGACTGAGTTGTCCTTGCGCTTGTTTCTTGCGTGCCTCTTGGGCCAAAAAGCGCGTGGTATCGATGGTGAGTGCTGCAGATCCTGGTTGAGCAAATTGCGCCTGACCGGTATTGGGATCAAACTTTGCGTCCAACATCACATTTAACATCGCACGTACAGAATCTTTAAATTTTTCTTTCTTAACAGGGTCGGCGCTCAAACGAGTATTGGCCGCATCAATGGAAGCCAAGACGTGTTCAAATCGCGTCGCATTGTTGATCGTTCGGCCATCGGCGACGAGTACATAATCCTCGCCTCGCCGATTTTTAAATCCATCTTTTGCGAAGGCTTTCTGAAGAATTTGCCGCAAACTTTCCTCGATCGGAAGACCCGTGGCTTCCTCTACCCCCTTGACCGCGACGGCAAATTCGAAGAGGGCGTCAAAGATTTCACTATTACTAAAAATGTCGGCAAGGGTTTCCTCATAGGATCGAAGATTGGCACCTTTGGTTGGTGAAATGGATCCATTCTTGGTTTTATAAAGATCGGTCCTGCTTGAATAATGATCGTGAACCACACTTAGAATACCTCCGATCAAATGTTCCTTATTGTGGTTACTGAGGGCCTTGGCTAAGGGATGAAGGGTGTCTACAACGCCCGCCGCTTCGGCTTGGAAAAGGGTGTAAACATAATGTTCGGACAGACGGTAGTTATCGTTACAAACCGGGTCTGACATATCCATAATAACATGGGTACCATCGGTCGTTGTCGTTTCAAACTTAATATCTTCTTGGTTGAGGAAACGCGTGAGCTCATCTGGCGTTGCCATTCGGCTAAGTTCGGCACCAAAAAGAGGAGAGAGAATAGAGAGAAGAGAGGCAACATTCTGCGCTTCCACACCGAGGAGATTAAGAAGATCGCCGAGGTCGCTCTGGAATACTTCGGCTGGAACATTGTCAGCTAAATCAAGATTTCCACCGACGCTTTGTACGAAGGTCGCGCCTTGATCTTCGAAACGAATAAGAGGCGGAAGGGCTGGAAGAGGTGAGCCATCGATTTCAGCTTTGATGATCGCCATCGAAAAAGGAGCGCCATTTGTATCGCGGATAAGGTGAACAAATTTCTGAAAGGCAGTGATTGTTTTCTCAGATTCTTCAGCTTTTAGGTTCGAGGGTTCGTCAAAAATTTCTGCCATTGGACAGGCACGAATACACGCATATCGGTCAAGGGAGCCGAGAGCGTCACGCTGTTTACATTGCTGGAAACAAGAATCGTAGGGACCGTCCATTGCAGGTACAGAGTCCGAATCGCTAAAGGCAATCATGGTCGCGAAAGCCTCGCCGGTTTTACGATTGATAGGATCTCGAAAAGCGTCCAGTACGTCAGCCCAGATTTCTGGTGTTTCAGTGAGCTCGGCTAGATGGGGAATGAGGTCGTAGATTAAGGTCTCATTGTCATTCATACCCGCATCAGGATAACGATCGACAATGGTACCCAGACGGCTAATTGCGGCAAAGAGTTTTGCCATCTGTGGGGTCCGCCGATCGGTCAACTCGGAGGTCCCTTCCAGAAAATCGGGAAGGGCTGGACTATCGATAATATTCATCCCAGCGAAGGTCATGTCGGCCATGGGGTTGTTGGTATCGTACCCCTCGTATCCGCCAATCTCATCGGTGTAGACCCGTTTGCTTCCAAGAATCAATTGAAATGCTTGAAGCAGATTCACGATTGCATCGTTGTTGGATAAAATTCGCATCTGACGAATAAGGAATCCAAGGCCGGTAGATTGTAAATCGATATACTGATAGGCGAAGGTGTTGGCGCCACCGGTTTGGGCACGCCCTAGATTATCGCGCGTCGTGGGCTCGTTAATATCCACGTCCGAGGCGAAAGGACGCAGCAAACCGCTACCTCCATTTCGGTAAATAAAGTTACCATTTGCGTCGAGGTCAGCTAGTCCGTCGCCATCGTTGTCCACGAAAGGAACTTGAACTTCGCCCTGAACAGTTGCAGCGAGCGGGTACCCTCTGTCATCAAAACGAACAGCCCAAAGAGGGGATCCGCTAGATTGGTATCTGGGATCCTCATTCAAGAACATATCGCGAATCGTTGCCGGAATAGAAATGTCAGAATCGTTAGGCCCTTCAAGGACGTTCGCCAGGACGCGTAAAATATCAGAAATAGCCGAAGGCTCCTCAAAGGTGAGTAAGCCTTGGTCATCAAAACCATCATTTTCACTAATGATTCGACCAATCAATTCTACCAAGCGAGGCAGGTCTGCGAAACGAGATGCATAGCCGAGCACATTCGGTTTTTGGGCTGGCGAAAAATACGTGTCCACATCTGGACCCGTCGGTACCGCTAAAGATTGAAGGAGCGCTGGATCCCTTGCGGCATCATCCAGGATAAGTATAAGTTTTCGTGTGAGCGCCGGAACGATTCCGTCATCAACCAATTTTAAAATATTGCGTAAAAACTGATCCACGGCTTCCAATTGATCTTCTGGAATCAGCACGTTAATCGCGTTAATAAAAGAGGCTTGGTTTTCCTGGAGCATCTGAACTTTGGCGTCCGAATTTTCTTCGCTCCTCGCTGCATCCTTGATCCAAACTTTGTGAAGCTCATCTCCCAAGGTGCTTAGCTCAGGTTTTTTCTGTTCAAAATCGTATTCTTTTTGACAAGAAGAGAAGACGATTAGAAATAGAAGGAGGCCCAAAAATCTACGACGAGGCCGCAAAGATAAAGTCATGTGTTTTCCAATGTTAACGATCTCCCGAAAAGATACCAAAAATAGGAATGCCACGCTAATGGTCTAAGCAAATCTTTGTAACAAATCAGTGATCAGAAGAGCGTCCTATCCTACCTAGGATCGAACGATTGAGGGCCTTCTAACCTTTTGATGGATCCATATCTGGGATTAGTAGGTTTTCAGGGTTGCCAAAAGGCCTTCTAAACGCGAGGCGTTGATGCGCACGCCAATGGATTTCCCGGACGCAACGCTCACCAGTCCGGGAGGTGCTCCTTTGGGTTTTCGGATATGTTTGGCGCTGGTGTAGGTGACCTCGGCACCAGAATCGTTTTTTCCTTTGGAAAAATGTAGAGCTAATAAAGCGGCGTCGATCAGGTCCTCACTTTTGAGCTTTTCGATCGTCGTTTTCATCAACACATGGGAGCCTTGCCAGTCGCGCGCATGCAACCAAACATCATTGCCTTTGGCCAACTTCAAAGAGAGAATATCGTTATCCTTAGCGTTTCGACCCACCCATATTTCTACGCCGCTCGTTGAGCTATAACATCGGTAGGGTAGGCGTTTCTCTTTGCCTTTCTGAGAGGGGCCCTGTTGCTTGGGTTTGGTGATTTTTCGTTTTTTGGCT
This sequence comes from Myxococcales bacterium, assembly GCA_026988815.1. GTDB lineage: Bacteria > Myxococcota_A > Bradymonadia > Bradymonadales > Bradymonadaceae > CALJNB01. Next base: position 10,952 of record JALSKP010000535.1, read on the forward strand.
TCCGCTGATAGAATTCCTAAATCATCAATAGTAGTTGTTTTTACTAAACGTAACTCCAACGCAACAACATATTCGAGCTCTTTTTCTATTTTTTCAAGGCGTTCCAGAATACGATCTGCAGCGCCGGTCAAGCGTTTATATTGGTGAAAATACCGATTGATATTTTCTTCTAAAGATTTTTTCTTATCAATCTTGATCTTAATCGTTGGTAGTTTCTCGTCGTAATAGTCCACAACATCAACAAATTCGGTGCCTCTAGGGACCTGACCAATCTTGGATTGCAAAAGCGTTGCGTACCTCTGTAGGGGTTGCGCCTCTTCGCTTCTTAACAGCTCGCCTTCCAATTTAGCGATGATTTTTAGGAGGTGTTTTTTCTTTCGTTTAATCCCTTTGGACACCACGCTTCGGATCGCCTGAGCCTGATTGGCGATGGTAAAGGCTTCGTAGAAATCTCTTAGTGCATCGATAGAATCGAAACGGGGTTTTGAGGATGCTGTTCTCAGAAAGGTTTGCTCGGGCACCACACGCGGAAGATAGGCAACGCCTGGGCGGATTCGTTTTCCAAATTTAGTAGCAGATATTACTTTGCCGTCTTTATCCAAAAGAAGAAGCGAGGCATGAATATTGGACAACTCAGCGATTAGTTTTACCTCGCCGAAATCGAAAACAATAACCCTATCGCTCTCATGCAAGCGAATATTGTAAAGCGGACCTAGGGCGTATTTCCTGGCCGCCATTGTAAAGGCGGAAGGCGTTTTGGGTTGTTGGGGTTTCTTATCCACAAGGTAAAGACGTGTTAAACGGTCCTCGGCAGATATGAGAAGGTAATAGCTCTGGCGATTCGCTCGGATTTGCAGAACAATCGTATTTCTGTCCTGCTCAAAGACCTTTTGCACACTGACGAAAGGGCCCTCTTCTTCCTCAGAAAAGATCGTTTGGGTGAGGTTGCTCACAACCTGTTGAATTTCAAGATAACTTAAAGACATAAAAAGTTGATATTTTCGGCGTTAAATGGATAGTGGGGACAGCAACTGGGCGAACCCACGGAAGGGATCTACAATGAAATCGCAAATTCTACTACTCTTTATCCTTTTTTCTCTCGTTTCATCGTGCGGTGCGGCACAGAAAAAGAAAGAAAATGATTATAAAAAACAGACCCAATGGCATTACCAAATGGGGGCCTCTTATTTCGAAAGCCACGAAATCCCGCTGGCGATAAAGGAGCTGTTGACGACGGTTGAACGCGATCCAAAACATGAAAAAGCCTTTCATCTGCTTGGCTTTATTTACATGGGGCGCCGTAATTATGCGAAGTCGGAAACCTATTTTTCCAAAGCTTTGGAGATTAATTCCAAGTTTCATATCGCGAGAAATAATCTGGGCACACTCTATCTGGCGATGGAGCGCTGGCGAGATGCGAAAGTCGAGTTTGAACAGCTGCTAGAAGAGGCATTGTACCCGACCCATGAATTGGCCCACAATAATTTAGGCTGGGCCCAATACAATTTGCGAAAGTATAGAGAAGCGGCCGAGCACTTCAAAATGGCGATCTTTCTAAAACCTGGAATGTGTTTGGCGCACAATAATTTGGGCTTGGCCAATCAGAAACTAGGTTACCGAACGGAGGCCTTACGAGAATGGGAAGAGGCCATACGATTGTGTCCAACCAACTATGCGGAGCCTCATTTCCACGCAGGAAAAGCGAAACAAGAAACCGGCACACCGGGCGCAATCCAACATTTCGAAAAATGTTCCGAGCTTGAGCCAATGTCAAACTTGGGACGGCGATGTCGCGAATATTTGGGTGCTTTGTGAGCAGTGCTTTGATCAATTTATTGGCGCTAAACTTTCGTTCCGAAACTAACCCTGAGGTCTAAACAGCTCGCTCTTTTCTGATATATTTGTCTCGACCTAACGGAGGCACGATGAAGCATAACGAACCTATTAAAAAACATATGTCGGAAAAAGTAATCTCAATCACTGAAAGAACCAAACTTTCAGAAGCGAGAAAGATTTTCCTTGAAAAGAACATCCAGCACTTGCCAGTTGTTGAAGGCGAGGCCCAACTTGTGGGAATTCTTAGCTACAACGATCTACTCAGAGTCGATTCGGGCACGCTCTATCATCAGGATCCCAAGCAAGCTGACGTCCTCATTGATAACATGAGTAGCGTATCGGAGGCGATGACCAAGGAGCCTACAACCTTGAGCCCAACGCAGACGGTAAGGGATGCAACCCTTGCGCTGTCGACCGGAGGATTTCATAGCCTTCCGGTTGTCGATGGCAAAACCATTGTTGGGATGGTAACATCGACCGATCTTCTAAAATACTTTTCAGACCAATATTAAGCGCGAATTTTTGACCGATTTGTCTGCAATTCGCGCTCAAATTTCGGCGAAATATTTTCGTGCCGAATGTAAAAATTGCGCGAAAATAATCGGTCAACAAAAACCTATTCGACCTCGTCACATTGCCTCAGCTTAAACACTGAGGCTTCTTTTGGACTGGATCTTTTGATGACCTCATCAAATAAGCTTCAATAAGCTGAGCGTTCCCAAAATACGTGCTAAGTGGGGGAAGACAAAAAAAATGTCTCACCTTTTTTCAATAACTCAATTATGTTTGATACGCTCCATCTTTTTCCATCCGGCTTAAGCCTTAACGGGATCACTTTCCTTATTTTTTGTGTGGTTTTCTCCTTTTTTATTGAGGAGAGAAATCTTGGAAAAAAGTAGCCTTTTTGCCTTCGCGTTATCAAGGGTCGATATGGTGGTCAACGGATAGTTCTGGGGCACAGTGGTGCTCGGGTCTCAGATGGGTTTTGCGTCACCCTTGGAAGATACTCAGAGCTGCTAAATGAGAGAGCAATAGATCTGAAACACGTAGATTGAGGTCACCTTCGCAGGTGGTTTCAGAACTCGGCCTCAATTTGAAATTGCCTGAAGTCCAGCTCAAAATCTTGTTCATCACTTCCAAGCTTGTGCGTTCTTTTTGTCCATCAAGGAACTCTGCGCAACGTATCTTTCCTTCCAAAAAATGAATCGAGGAACGGTGCTCTTCGGTTCCAATATTTAAAGTTCCCAAGGTTTTGATGTTCTCAATAAACCCTAGTAGAGTCCCGATATCGGTGTTTTGAAGTGAGCCGCTTATGGCGTTTTTCACGCGTGTCTGGGAGCTGGATGCTAAATTTGGATCGAGAATAAATATCTTACTTCCGATTCTAATTTTATCTCCAATCGCGAGTTCTGCTTCGCCGACGCGCTGATTATTCACGAAAATACCGTTCATCGATTCGAGATCGTAAATATGAATATGGTTAAGATGAATCTCAATTCGAGCATGTTCTCTGGAAACGATATCCTCATCCAAAACGAGGTCGTGTGGTTTAGATTTTCAAAAGGGGATCTCTACGCATTCACAAAGAAAGTTCATGAACGCGTTTCCTGTCTTAAAATCTTTGGT
>JALSKP010000536.1 GCA_026988815.1 Myxococcales bacterium
ACATCGGCGTGAATCCGACGGATTATCTTAAAGAAGCTGCTCACCGAGCGATTGCCAATCCTGGAAGTGTATTTTTACCTCACGAAATGGTATTTTGATCGTTAAACGGGGCACGGCGAGGATTTACGGTTCTTCGACCGGTCCGGGAATGAACGCCGCACCGCCTGAAAACGAAATTGATCTGGGCCCGATCAACAAACTCGATCCAAAACAACTAACCAAGTTTACCGAATTGGTATGGTCCTCTATCCTTATTAATCGAGGCCGAACAAGCGAAGCATTGATTCACTTACGATATATGCTCAATGATCTCGATCTTCGCGGTTCGATGCGTTGGCACGTTCGTGACTAATACGCGATGCGATGGGCGGCGCTTGGTCACACCCGAGAAGCATTATGGCTTGTCACCCATTTGCATTTTGATCAGCCAAGACGAAAAAGAAGCTGGCGAAAACAAGATAGCCGAACTCAACGCTTTGGGAACCAAGGTCCGTCTGCTTGATATGCTCGGCGCAAACGATTTGGCCGCTGTCGCATCTAAAAAATACCTAGATGCGCGAAAGTCCAAATCAGATATATTGTATTTTGGCGCGTTCTCTATATATATTGAAATGCTACTTAAGGCTGAACGCATTGACGAAGCAAAAACACTGGTTCCCAAATTGATCGCCACGGCAAAGCCAGACGATCTTCCCAGTCTTTTGGGGGGCCTTTATTGGAGCATACCGACAAGGGAACTTGAATTCAGAAAAGCAATGCTCGAAGAAATATCGACACATACCTCCCGTGATACGCCACGTGTTTTGGCATCGCTTAGAATATCCCAAGGACTCTTTGCCTTCGAACAAAAACAATACGACGATGCACTTTTAGCATTATTAGAAGCTGAGGAAGCCTACATTGAGTTGAAATCCGCCGTTGGGATCGCAAGATCCAATTACTTTATGTTCATTACCAATCTGTCTCGTAAAGAACCGCAACGTGCCTTCGAGCACGCGCTTAAATCGATTAACATCAATCGTACGCTCGACGATTTCCCTGCGACCATTCGAATGTACGAACGACTCGCGGAGTTGTATTCGGTGTTCCCTCCGCCGTTCGCTCCGGGTCCGTATCTTGGAGCTGCTAAATGAAGTTCTTGCCGCCTTCTTTCAAACGCAAGTTGCTCAGGGCGATTTCGGAAAAGCCGCCAAAGCACTATTTATTCACGGTACGTTTTTGACCCATCTGGCAAAATTTGATGAAGCGCAGAGCTCGCTTCGACGGGCGTCAACCTACGCCATTCAAACTGCCAATTTTGATATCGCAGCCCTAGCTCATATCCGACTCGCCGTGATTGCAAAGGCGAGACGGGATAAGAAAACTTTCGCCGACGAAATCAAAAGAGCAGCCCAAATGGCCAAATTTCGGGCGACCCAACCGTCCTCAAAATCATTTGGAACATCATGAATCCGGAGAAATCCAAACAAGCTCCGCCGCTATTATGACAGATCTACTCCGCCCCTTTCGATGCGGTCCATTATTGGTTCCCAAGATTTGGGGTGGTGAAAAACTCGGTGCCAAATTTGGTAAACCCGTATCCCAATCCAAGATAGGGGAGTCGTGGGAAGTCGCCGATCTTGACGAAGGGCAAAGTTACGTCGATTCAGGGGAGCATGAAGGAAAAAGTTTAGTAGAAATGGTTCGGCTATTTGGCGAGCATCTGGTCGGAACTAAAATATCGCTACAGCGCTTTCCTTTATTGATTAAATTTTTGGACGCAAACGACGACCTCAGCGTTCAAGTCCATCCAGGCCCCGACACTGCGAAGCTTTTTGACAACGCTGATTCAAAAGATGAATGCTGGATTATTCTTGATTCCCAGAATGGTGAAATTGCGCACGGATTTAGACCAAATACAACGATGCAGCAACTCAAAGAAGGTACACTTTTAAATACGGTTTTGGTTGAAAAAGACGACGCGGTGCGGGTACCACCGGGGAGCGTTCACGCGATTCGAAAAGGTGTCGATCTCTTGGAAATCCAGGAGCCGTCCGACACTACGTTTCGCCTTTACGATTATGGACGGAAAAACGACGA
>JALSKP010000537.1 GCA_026988815.1 Myxococcales bacterium
GTCATACCACAGGGGTTTCCGGACGAATTTTTCTGCCCCGAAATATTAACAAAGTGTTCTTTCCCATCGATGAGTTCCACACGGCCAGCAAAATATTCTTCGCGTCGCGGTGTGCTTTTGTAGCTGTCTGCACAAAGGATATTGGCAATATGAGGTGCGAGACTGCGTCCCAATAGACGATCGATAAGCGGTTTTGCGAAGACATGGAAACTGACGAAGGAAGACATCGGATTTCCCGGTAAACCAATAAGATGGGTGTTTCCAGAACGTCCATATGTGAGCGGTTTTCCCGGTTTTATTTGAACTTTCCAGAAGGAATTGGAGTTGGTGAGTTCCAAAATCGTCTCTCTGACGAAATCGAAATCTCCCATCGAGACACCACCAATACTTAGAACAATATCGGCTTCTTGAATCGCTTTTTTGAAATTATCTTGGACGGCTTGTTTTCTGTCAGGCGTGATCGCGTAGCGTTTCGCCACACAGCCAGCTTCCTCAACCAAGGCCTCAATCATGTGTGCGTTGGAATTTCTAATCTGTCCCTCGCCGGGCTCTTGATCGATGGGAACCAGTTCATCGCCCGTGGTCAAAATAGCAACGATAGGACGACGGACGAGCGGCACCGTACTGTACCCAAAAGAGGATAGGACAGAGATCGCGCCAGGATCGATTTCGATATGAGCGTCAAGGGCTGGTTTTCCTTTGGAAAGATAGGTCGATTTTTTGCGAATATGAGACCCCTTGGCGATCGCCTCGTTGAGCCAAAGATGGTTGTTTTCCTCAGAGGTGAGTTCGATTGGCACAACGGTATCGCAGATGTCGGGGACGGGCGCGCCGGTCATGATTCGGATCGCTTGGTTGGGTTGAATGGAACCATGAAAAGGACCACCCGCACTACTCGTTCCCACGATCTCTAGAGGGTCTTTCCACGTTTCTGAATGGAGGAATGCAAACCCGTCCATAGCGGAATTATCGAAAGGCGGGAGGTCGATAGGCGAGCTTATCGCCCGAGCGAGAATACGTCGTTTTGACGCGCTTAGCGCAACCTCTTCTTCACCCAAAGCTATGGCCGATCCTAAAATTGTTTGTAAAGCTTGCTCAACAGTGATCCACTCGCTCATCATTTTCTCCTTTGCCCTTTTTAAAGGGTGGCGTGGGCGCAACCTACGTTGAAAGAGGAAAAGGTGGTAGAAGGTTTTTCAAATTGCAGCATTTTTGGTAGGTAGAAAGAATGAATAAACGCCATCTTTGTTTGATACTATCTCTATTTCTTTTTTCTTGTTTTGCAAGCTCTGAGGAGTCCACAGGAAGCAAATTAAACCCCAACGAAATGAAGACTGGACCGAGTGGCAAGAAGGGCGACGGCCCCAGCGATCGTGATTTTTCTCAGAGCATTATTCTTGAGCGTCATGAAATCGATTTTGATGTAGATCTTATTGAAAGAATCACTTCCTTTGATGATGAGGCGAGCGCGCGCATTGCCAACATACGCTTTGAAGCGATGACCTACGAGGTCGGCGGTTTGGAGGTGGAAGGGTTTATTCTTAGTCCAAAAGGCGAGGGGCCCTTTCCTGCGATTATTTACAATCGTGGTGGTAATGGAGATTTTGGTGCGATTGACGATGGGCTTCTTTTATTTTGGGTGTCTCGTTTTGTATCGTGGGGATATGTGGTTGTTGCCTCGCAATATCGTGGTAATGCGGGCGGCGAAGGCGCTGAGGAATTTGGCGGCGCCGACGTTAATGACGTTTTACGATTAATTGATATCTTGGACGAGGAGCCTCATGTGGATTCGCGAAATATCGGAATGTATGGACATAGTCGCGGCGGATTGATGACCTATTTGAGTTTAACGAAAACGAATAGAATTTCGGCCGCGGTGGTAAGATCCTGAGCGAAAAAAATATTCGAGACTGGGTAAAAGGGAAAAAAATCAAAGTGAAAGGAAAATGGTAAATCTATGACCTTGAGAAAACTTAAAACGCGTCGCTTGCCAGATGAAGATCCATAAGATTTCGGATCCGCGTTGTGGCATCTTTAGTAAACTCACTTAAGGAATGATCACCTCCTTCGTAGG
>JALSKP010000538.1 GCA_026988815.1 Myxococcales bacterium
TTTGGTTTACGATATTTCTGAGTCGGCACGTTGGGTTCTCAGCGATCGATTTTTCGCGAGGAAATATGAACATTGGAATAGTCGCTTCTAAGGTGAATGTATGAGTTATCTATTTCGACCCGAGGACAGTTCCACCAATGCGATTTTTAAGTGGAAGGGATCGACAAATAAAAAAAACGGACAGTCTTTAGCTCGCCCTGAGAATATCAAGTATCGCTTCGCCCAGATCACCGATATGCACATTCCGGGAGAGATAGAACTCTTGCATCGCCTTCGCGATCTTATGGCGCCTCAGGCATCGCTCGGCAATATCGCCCATATTTTATCGGCCGTGAGCAATGAATTTAATCATCGTTATCGTTCCGCACGTCAGCTCTATTCAAATATTTTAAAAAAAGCGTTGATGGGTTTTCATTTTTTAGACGTCGACCATGTGTTGATCACCGGTGATGTTGCCCACTGCGGATTGCCTCCAGAATTTCTTGAAATGAAAGGCGTGCTGAAAAAAACGGGATGGTGGGGTAGCGATCTTCTGACCGTAGTGCCAGGAAATCACGATCGTTTTAACTTGTACGAACGCTTTCCTGGCGCGCCGATGGAAAAGTTTTTTGACGTGGTCACGTCCCGGAATCCTCGTGTAAAAAAGCTTCCCAATGGGATCGCATTATTGGAATTTGATTCGAATAATGACCGAAATGATGATCGTCATTTTGCCGAACAATGGTTGCCCAACTCGATCGGTCGTTTTTACGATGAGGAGATCGATTGGGTGGAAAAACAACAATCAGATTTACGAGGGATGCGGGTATTGACGGTATTGCATCACCACGTCTCAGACGATTGGTATGGTTTAGATCCCGAACAGATAGGTGGATTTATGCGACCCGTCGATCGTGGCGATGATTTATTGGAAAATGTGCGCCTCTTGGATCCCTATTCTCCTGTTTTACATGGTCACAAACACCAGTGTATGCCGGTGGATTATCAGTTGGGAAATCATCCTGTTTCGTGCCCGGGAGGTTTTGCAGATACGTTGACGATCACGCTTATTGACGTGGATCTAAATGATGGAATTACCTTCACCCATGCAGCGTTGAGAGCAACGCCTCGCTCTTTTGTTTAACCCAGAAAGACTTTAAATTGGCTTTTTACTAGACGAAATCAAATGGGTGTAGATATTGATTCCAACGAAGGAGTCAACACCATGACAGACAACATTTTCGATCATTCTCTTCAACTTCAAAACGTACTCCAAAATCTTCATTTGGCCACACCACGTCGGACGGTACGTCCGGTGTTTGACCAAGAATCGGAAGCCCAAGAATTTGTAGAGCGCCTTTTACTGGAAGGCCATAGAAACCTATATATCCGCCCAATTTGGCGCCTCGATTACGAAGATTTACAGAATTCTTCGATTCAGGCCTGGTCTGTTGGTGGAAAGCTTTCTTAAGCTTTATGTGTTTTTAACAATTTTGTATCCAACCCCTCGAATGGTTTGGATAGGACTCGCGCCAAGCGCTTGAAGTTTATTGCGCAGCCGTCGAATGTGGCTATCAATCGTTCTATCACTCACATAAACGTCGCTATCATAAGCACCGTTCATGAGCTCCGATCTAGAATAGACCTTTCCGGGATGCCGAACCAAGGTTTTGAGCAATAAGAATTCAGTCTTCGTCAGCGTGATTTCCGTTTCTTCCCAAAAGACGCGGAATTCCTCGATATTTAAAACGAGATTACCGCACGAAAACGATATCGAACTGTCCGATGGAAGGTTGTCCGTTTGCAAAGAACGCCGCAAAACGGCCTTCACTCTGGCCACCAACTCTCGTGGATTGAAAGGTTTGGTTAAATAATCATCAGCACCAAGTTCCAAACCGATAATACGATCGATGTCATCACTTTTACCGGAAAGAAAGATGATGGGAACGTCCGATTTCGCCCTGATTTTAGAGCAAATCTCTGTTCCCGAAAGATCGGGGAGAACGATGTCTAAGATAACGATATCGGGTTCGACTTCATCGAATTTTTGTAAAGCAATCGCACCCGTCTCGGCCAAAGAGGTTTTATAACCATCGGCTTCGAGTGCGGCTTGAACAATTGTCCGGATATCTAAATCATCGTCGACGACGAGAATGTGTTTTGTCATAATAAAACAGTTTTGAAATATAAGAAAACCTATCTTTTTTCCTCCTACACTGCCAGAGCAAATGTCAGACGATCTCATTCACCGTCATAATTCGTTTCGAGCTTCCCTTATCCTTACCGGAATCGGTTGGTTAATGTTTGCATTGATGAGCTTCTACTACGGAAGAAGCGGCGTTGGGGCGATAGAGCTCTTCTTTGTTTTCGGAAACTGGGTTCTCTTTTTCCTCTTCAAAAAGAGTCATAAGATAGAAGCACGTGTACAAATTGCTGTATTTCTTTCGATCATTGGCATTTTTGTGGTGACCAATATTTCAAACGAATGCCGTAGCTCTCCGATTATTTGGTTTTATGTTATCGCGCCTCTCGCGGCTGCAATGCAAATTTCGGTGCGTTTAGGCGTGGTATGGGGATTCATTGCGCTCGGCATGGGATTTTTAAACGCCCTACTTCCCCCCTTATTTCCTTTGGCCACCTTCGAATTTGAAAAAGCTGAACGCTACATTGGCTATGTCGTGTTTTTTATTTTGGTGAGCTGGTTATCGGTCGTTTTTCGGAGCATGAACGATCGCGTCATCAAACGCCTAGTCGCCCGTGAAAAAGAACTTGAAAAGAATGCAAAAGCGCTAGAAAAACAAGCCCTAGACCTACAAATAGCGCGAGATGACGCGCTTGAGGCAACAAAAGTGAAAAGCCTTTTCCTCGCCAATATGAGCCATGAAATCCGCACGCCCCTCAACGGCGTCATCGGAATGTCGAGCGTTCTCTTGGATACCGAGCTCACCAATGAACAACGTTCCTTTGCTAAAGTTATTTCCAAAAGTGGGTCCGCACTATTATCGGTAATCAACGAAATTTTGGATTTTTCAAAATTGGAAGCAGGTTTGGTCCAGGTTGAAAATATTCCCTTCGATCTTTACGAATGTTTGGACGATGTTCTGGACATCTTTGCGCACGAGGTTGAAACCAAAGGGATCGATCTGGCCGTCAGTATTTCCGCTGGCGTTCCTCGTTTTGTGAGTGGCGACCTCACCAGGGTCCGGCAAATACTTGTTAATTTAACAGGTAACGCCATAAAATTTACCGAGGAAGGAGAGGTGGTGATAAGGGTTAAACCGACCAAAGAGGGGATCCAATTCGAAGTAAAAGACACCGGTATTGGGATTCCATCCTCACAACAGGATCGTCTTTTCCAAAACTTTTCCCAAATCGATGCCTCTCATACGCGCCGTTTTGGTGGAACAGGTTTAGGCTTGGCAATCAGTCGTCGTTTGGTTGAATTTATGGGAGGAAGTATTTGGTTCGAAAGTACCGTGGGAACAGGTTCGGCGTTTACTTTCAATCTTCCCCTTCCAGAGGTCGCAAGTTCGATGCGTCATACCGTCGAGCGCATTAGCCTAATCAATCACTCTTGCCTCATTGTGGGTGAAGCGAAGACAAGCCGAGATACCCTCGCCGAACGTCTTAGAACATGGGGAATGAATGTCGAAGTCGTGGACGGGCTCAGTGAAACGATTCGAAACTTATCTGACTCCGAAGAATTGCCAGAGATTGTTATCCTGAACGATAAGAAAAACCGTGAACTGATTCTTGATGCCTTGAGACAAAATGACGAAGATCTACAGGTTATCCTTGTTCTCTCCGTTTCCAGCGATCTAGATCAAAAAGAATTAGATTCGCTCAATATCAGTGCCTCGATTTATCGGCCGATTCGTTTCAAACAACTCCGCCAAGTTATCGAATCTATTCTTGGGGGATGGAAGCAGGAAACGACAGCTTCATTTTCGCTCTTTGATCCCAGTATGGCGAATAAATTACCGCTGAAAATTTTGATCGCCGAAGACAATGCGATCAATCGTCAAGTTGCCGAGACCATGTTTCTGCGCCTGGGATACGATGTTAAGTCCGTCGAAAACGGCGCCCAAGTTCTTGAAATATTGGAACTCGAGTCTTTCGATATTATTTTTATGGATATCCAAATGCCGGTTCTTGATGGCATTGAGTCCACACGCGCCATACGCGCCAAATACGTCGAACAGCCACCGTGGATTGTTGCCTTATCGGCTAGCGTTCTTGACGCCCAGCGCTTTGAAGCGCGTGATGCCGGAATGGACGATTTTCTTGGCAAACCCTATGAAGTTGCCAATTTAGTACATGTTATCGAGCGCTATATTACCAACGAAAGAGCGAGCTTTTCTCTTTCGAACTCGAATAAAGCCAATCTTTCGGCTGAACGCAATAATGGGGCCCTGGAAGGATTAAGAGAGCTTTTTCCTGGTAAGATTAACAAATTTTATGACCTCATTGAACAACATATCGTTAACGGAGATAAACTCTTTAACGCGATCAATAAGGCCTTTGACGATAAATCTCATCACGATCTGAAATTCGCAGCGCACAGTCTCAAGTCCTCCTCGGCGATGTTTGGTTCCCGACATGTGAGCGAGATTTGCAACGAGTTAGAAAGCGCATCCCTGGAAGAAAAACCATTTGAAGAAATAGAAGCGCGTGTTGAACGGTTGAGGAAGTCATGGAAGAGAGCGAAGACCTTTTTGAACGCGTTGATTATTTCAGAACGCTCGAACAAAAAAACACCTTAACTGCCCTATAAACGTGGATTGTTTGACGAGCATGGCGTAGAACACATCGTTCTCAGGAGTTTCGTATGCGAATTGTATTTTTCTTAAGCGTTTTAGTTTTAGCTGCGTGTGGAGACGATCCCGAAGCCGCTCCCGAGTGTCGTCAAATCGACGATGCATTATTCTCAAAAGATAGCGGATGGGGCGCAAAATCCTACTGCGAGACACCCACCACACCAGGTTGCTACCCCTTTTTTGGAGCTGACGAAAAGAGTTGCAAGAGCTTCCAGTCAATGCGGACCGAAAAAACCTCCGATGCTTCTGTGAATGCGTGCAAATCGTTGATGAACGCGCTAAATTGCAATCTCTATGAAAACGAGAATGGTGATAATATTCTGATTTCCGTCGAGAATGAATCCCAACTTAAGATTAATCTTTTCGGCGAATTGGACGGTAAAACGATAAACACATCCATGTTTCTCAACCCGTGTCAGCCCAGCTGCCTTTCCGGCATTACCTTAAAAACGATTTCTAATGACCAACAAAAAATATGTGAGATTCCTCGACAGGGACTCCCGATTTGCTTGTTCCCCGAGGCCGCCCACAATATTACTTTTCGCCAAGCCGATGCGAACCGTCTCAATATTGTATTGGGTGGGGAAGACCATCTCTTAACAAAGAAGTAAATTAACTTACAAAATGAAAACACTCCTCTTCATTCTTTTTTTGCTTCCTTCAACAGCGTTGGCTGAAGAAGGAACTGTTTTTACGGAAAAGGAAATTTTAATAATTGCGTTCAAAAACAATGCAAGCTTTAAAGAATTTAAACTGGGCGTCAAAGAGGCCCAAGAGTTACAAAAATCAAATAGCGGACTTTATCCATGGCTCCTAAATGCCGATGGCGGTTTCCGATTTGACGAGCAGCCCACCGTCGATGTGATTCAAAGTGGAACCCGTAAATCGACGGTTTTTCAAGGCGGTGTAGAGATCATTAAACAGTTTACCATAGGCACCCGTCTAAGTGCTCGCCTGGATGTGAATCGAAGTTCAGCAGAAATCCCCTTTACTCTGCCGGGTCTAAATATTGATCAAATTCAAAAAATTGGGCCCAATTACGGCACCTCTTTGAGCTTCAATATTACCCAGCCTATTTTAAGAGGATTTGGTAGCCAACTTTACGATATACCCTTGGCTTCGGCGCGTCAGAAAACCTCCCTTGCTGAACTTCAACTCAATCGCCAAGCCGCTGATCTGGTGAACAATGTTCTGCAAGCCTATTGGCAATGGGTGAGGGCCAATTGGGAATTGGAATCCGCAAGAGCGCGTTTGAAACGTACAGCCTGGCTTACAAAAACAACCGATACACAGATCCAAGCAGGCACCCTGGCAGAGTTGGAACATGATATCGTTGAACAACAAAACGCTGTCGCCGAACAAGCGCTACTAAGTGCCGAACTCGCCGTCGAAGATGCCGCTGATGAAATAAAAAAGTGGGTGGCCGATCCGGATTTTTCTCCGAAGAATATTCCGAAGAAAGTTGAGTTAGGAAACATGCATTCTCTCGAAGAGTCGATAAAAAACGCGATAGCGAGCAGTCCAGAATTACAACTTTTCGACGCCGAGGTAGATGCAGCAAAACTTGCCCAGGTCGCCTCCGAGAACGACAAAAAAGTAAAACTTGATGTCATCGGATCGCTTACCCAATCGGGATTATCTGAAGATGTTTTGGATAGCCTCGGTCAAGTTGGAAGCCTAGATTTCACATCTTTCTTTCTGGGACTATCTTTTTCAATGCCCTTAGACAACAGCAAGGCTAATCACCAAAATGAATCAGAAAAAATTAAAGTCATTCGCGCGGGATTAAAAAAACAAGCCGCTGAATTAGCGCTGAAAACACAAATAAAAAAAGCATTTCGATTGATTCACATTCAAACCAAACGCGCGCATATTAGTGAGAAAGAAATTGTTCTTGCGAAGAAGAATTTAAGCGCGATTCAAGAAAAGTTTTCAGCCGGTAGGGCAAGCCATCTCGAAGTCATGCAGGTCGAAGACAATCTTCTTGATGCTGAACTCAGAAATCGACAAACAAAAATTGATCTCGTACTGGCATCCATTGCGCTTCGGCGTTTGGATGGAAGTTTACTTGATTATTATTCTATCCAAATCCTTAAATGAAGGAGGGCAAAAACTTTTCTTTACCCTGGTTGGCACTCAGCCGACCTGTGAGCGTAACGATGGTTTTTATAGCGTGTTTGGTCGTCGGCGTTATCGCTTACGTAAAAATACCCCTCCAGCTTTTACCCTCCGGTTTTTCTCCGCCTTTTTTATATGTAACGATTCCTACCATTCCCTCGACCCCCGCTGATGTTGAACGCGACATCGTACGTCCCGTCGAAGGGCTCCTAAGAACGGTACGAAACGTCGAAAAAATTCGAGCTCGGGCGAGGGCCAATAGCGCCGGTTTTTTTATTGGGTTTCGAGATGGCTCGAATATGGACGTTGCCTACAATCAAGTACGCGATCGTTTGCAACGTGCACGTAGCGAATTACCTCCAGAAGCACAACGCTCGATGATTTGGAAATTTAGTCCTGATGACGATCCAATGGTTTTTTTGGGTATTAGAATAAAAGCACCTATTGAATTGCGATCAAGAATTCTAGACGACATTGTCGTTCGACCCATTGAAACGCTGAGTGAAGTGAGTCGCGTAGAAGTGCAAGGCGGGGATGACCTCAAGGTCATCGTTGATGTTGACGACAAGAGGGCCAACGCCGCGGGTGTCCCCATTAGCGAAATTATTAAAATTTTACGGGATGATAATTTTAGTATTTCTGGCGGGGAACTCGACAACGGAGAACAGCGTTTTCCGATCCGTGTTCTGTCAAATATATCAGGCGTGGAGGCCATCGAAAATCTTCCCATTCCAAACGGACTCCATCTAAAAGACGTCGCCTCGGTCCGGGTATCCCATCAAAGAACGAATCAAATTTACCATATTGATTCTGAAGAAGGAGCGATTATTACCGTCTTTCGCGAGCCCAACCAGAATGCTGTAGATGCATCCGAAAAAGTAAAAACGCTTATTAAAAAAATCGCTAAAGAAAATCCTCACGTCTCTGTCTCAATCCTTTTCGATCAAGGCGAGGTCATTGAAAATTCCATCCAAAACTTGACGGAGACAGCGTTATGGGGAGGTTTTTTTGCCATACTTATCCTCTTCGTTTTCCTTCGCCGTTTTCGTGTGATGTTGGTCACAGCCTCGGCGATTCCCTTGAGCATGCTCCTCACCCTTGTCGTTATGTATTTGAGCGGAACGACATTGAATGCGCTAAGCTTGATGGGATTGATGTTATCCGTCGGCATGGTTGTCGACAATTCGATCGTCGTAACGGAGGCGATTCAACGCAGGCGAGGGATGGGGGAAAAAGCATCCTTAGCTGCACCAGCTGGAGCGTCCGAAGTTGGGCTAGCGATCGTCGTTGCAACCTCGACAACGATCATTGTTTTCCTACCTATGGTTCTGATGTCGGGCAGCGAGACTCTGGGTTTTTTTCTTGGCAAAATCGGATATCCGGTATGTCTGGCTTTAGTCGCAAGTCTAATCGTGAGTTTGGTATTTATTCCCTTGGCACTCACCAAGTTCGACGCTGGTGTTGAACCTCAAAAAATTAAATCCATCGAGGCCATTCAAGATGGATACGCTCGTCTTTTGGCGTGGTGCCTTAGCCATCGAACATCGACCTTTCTTCTCATTATCTTATCCATGTTTACTTTAATCATACCTGCCAAAGGTATGAAAGAGACCGATAAAGCAGACGCGAATATCAATGACGCACGCTTGTTTTTTTCTTTTGAACCCACGACGACTTTTGAAGAAAAACGCGATGGCGTGAAGCTGTACGAGACCTGGTTGCAATCTCGAAAAGAAGAATTGGAAATCAAAACCTCGACAACGCGTATCGGTGGCCTCTGGGGAAATCCAGAAATCCGTTTGTTTTTTCGAGACGCAAGTACAAGGGAAACCACGCGTGAAGAAATTATCGAAAAACTTAGAGAGAGCCTTCCCCAAAAAGCCGGCATACGATGGCGTCTAGGGTGGGGCGGAAGCGAACAAAATGTATCCCTTCGAATCGAGGGACGAGACTCCAGGAAACTTAGTTCGATCGCTCAACGTCTTGCGCTCGAGCTGCAAAAAATTGATGACGTTTTTAGCGTCCTCGTTGGCGCCAACGGGGAAAGCGCGATTGAAATGCATTATTCCATCGATCGCGATGCGGCGGCTAAGTCCGGAATATCTCCCTTGATGGTCGGCGGGGCGATCGATTACGCGCTTCGCGGAAGACGCCTTGGAACGATTCAATACCGCGGTGAAAAAGCAGCGCTTTGGATTCGAAACGGTGTGCGTGGGAAGGAAAAAATGGAAGGTAATGCCGAACGAACCTTGAGTAAAAAGGAACTTGAAGACATCGCAATTCCGTCGGTTCTAGGCGGACCAGGTATTGGATTGGGTACAGCTACAAAAACGAATATAGTAAACGGGTTTAGTGAAATATCGCGTACCAACGGCCAAACCCAAACGCGCATTCAGTTGATGACTACCCAAGAAGATCTCAAAGCCTTGGGCAAAGAAATTGATTTTGTGCTCGCCCGTTTTGAAATGCCCGAAGGATACCGCGTTGTAAAAGGGCAGCGCTTTCAAGATCTTGCCGATGAGAAAAACGATCGCGCCTTTGCCCTAACCCTTGCCGTGGTTTTTGTTTTTCTCCTGATGGGTATTTTATTTGAGAGCTTTATTCTACCTTTCGTCATCGTGTTATCAATTCCTTTTGCCTTCTTGGGCGTCTACTGGACGCTCTACTTAACAGGAACACCTTTTGACGTTATGGCGGGCGTAGGTCTTATTATTTTGGTCGGAATCGTAGTCAATAATGCCATCGTTTTGGTAGATAGAATCAATTTGAATCTATCCGATCAGTCTCGTAACGACGCGCTAATTGAAGCTGGACGCGCAAGGTTGCGTCCGATTGTGATGACGGCGTTGACGACCATCGGCGGCCTTATTCCGATGGCTATTGGCGGTTCGCAAATCATCGGTATACCCTATGCGCCATTGGGTCGCACTGTTATTGGCGGGTTGCTAGCGTCGACCCTTTTTACCTTAATCGTTGTTCCTTTGTTTTATACGATTTTGGACGACTTAAGGAACTACTGGCGAGCAAGTTTAGGATGAATGGAAAGGGAGTTTAGAATGGAATTTTTATGCGGCGGTGTGGGTGATGCTTTTTCTACAAAGAGTTGGGGTACACATTTTTTTGTACGAGAAAAAGGGTTTGTACTCGCCGTAGATTGTCCCGATAGCTACCGGCGGGCCTTAGAAAAAAATGCCTTTGTTCACGGAGATCACATTTTAGATGTCGGGGATATTGATGTGATGCTTATCACCCACCTGCACGGCGATCACGTTAATGGACTAGAAATGGTGTTGGCCTATCGTAAATTTGTGACGGAGAAAAAACTTGAAATTTTTACCACACCAGAGGTTGCCGAGCTCTTGTGGACGAAACGTTTAGAAGTCTCCTTAGGTACCCTCTATGATGGAGAGCTTTACCAAAAAATGAGTTTAGATGATTTCGCCAACCTCACAATTATAGATTGGGAAACGCCTATTCAATGTGGACCTTTTGAGATTCAAACGCGTCAGACGATTCACCATATTCCGACCTCTGCTCTTAAAATTTCCGCGGGAAATAGTAAACTTGGATATAGTTGTGATAGCGCCTTTGATCCCAGTCTTATCGATTGGCTGCGCGATTCAGATATGATTTTACACGAAACAAGTTTTGGCGCCGCCCATACGCCCCTTTTTTCCTTGCTTGAATTAGACGAAGACATTCGGGAAAAAATGTGGCTCGTTCACCTCCCCGACTCCTTACTGAATGAGGAAGTGGAGGGGTTGAATCTCGCTTTTGAGGGATTCCGGCGAGATGTTTAACTGACTTAGATTGCCGCCGCTCTTATGTCTTCTTTAAGGTCGACCCAGGTTGTGTTGATCGGGAAAAAGGCGGAAATATAACATTGAAACGAGTTGATTTGAACCTAAGTTGAAAGCAAGACATAGTCAGGCAAAAATATCGCGAATTTTGAATCTTTCAGCGTCGACAATATCAAGAGAAATAAACAGAAATAAAGGTAAACGAGGTTATCGTTCCAAACAAGCGAACACCAAAGCGCAACCAAGAAAAGAGAACAAGTCGAACCTTCGAATTTGTAAAATCACCTGGAAAAACGTGACCCTTTTATTCCAAGAAAAATGGAGTCCTGAACAAATTAGTGGATAGTTGAAAGAGAATCAGCAAGTCCAAATTAGTCACGAATGGATTTACCAGTATATTTTCCGAGATAAAAAATATGGAGGAGAACGCTATACACACCGTGGAGGGTAAAACGAAATACACATATGAAAAAAGTAGAACGCAAACAGCGCAGCTTGTTGGCGAGGCGCTAGTCAAACTTCTCAAAAAAAATGGCTTGATAGGTCAATTTTTTCCCAAAGGAAGGGATTTCAGAATGTTGTGTGACGACGAAATCAAACATGCGAGGTACGCCGTGGTTTTTGATGATTATGCGATTAATTTATCCTTTCAAGATTCAGATGACGAAGAACGCTTTATCGTACTTGGTTTGAGTGCGATGCTCAAAACTATCGTTGTTTGTTTGTTGCTGCTATCGAGATGACGATTAACTTATTCGAATCATTTCAGCACGACGCCACGAGAACGGAAACCAAAACATATTGGATTGAACAATGAGTAAAAATAAAGAAGATCTCGAAATGAGAGACGAATATGATTTTAGCGATGGCCAACGCGGCAAATTTGCGGAACTCCTCAAAAAGGAGAAAACGCAAATCACAATCCGTCTCGACAGCAAAACAGTCGTGTTCTTCTAGTGTCTGGCTGAAGCGAAAGACATTCCTTACCAAAACCTCATAAATCTTTATCTTAGAGATTGTCGAGGAGTCTAGAAAGCTTGAATTAAGCTGGCCGAAGGAAGAAGTCCGCGAGCGCTTAAAACGTCCAAATCACCTCGAAAAAACGCTCGACCCCTTGTCTTAAGTTTTGTCAGTTCTTTTGCTACTAAATCGCCGATTTCTAGGTAAGCTCAAAATCTGAAAAACACCTATGACAAAAACGACCGTTTTTGTCTGAACCTATCGAGGTTTGATTTGGAAAATTATACGTTCGCATTTCGACCACGGTTAAAGGTAAATACAATAAAAATTATTGTTATTTTATTGTATTCACGTTAACGTCACATCTACACTTACAAATACCTAAGAGGGTCTAGCTTTGAAAAAAGAAAAAAGAAAAAAGAAAAATATTTATTGCGGTAGTGTTTTTATTGAACTGCGGAAATTTAGCTGATGCAGAGTTAAAGCAACCAAATGCTTCACCGGAAACGAAAACGCAAATTGGAGAGATCACACGCCCGGTCCCATTTAGGCATCAGTTTGTTGGGACGTTGTTACCAGATGGAAGGATTCCTTTATTAGATACTGTGAACTCTCCTAGTGGGAAGCGATATGGGTTTGCCGACGGCTCGTCGGGCAACGGAACATACGAGACGTATATATCGTACTTAGAAGAATACGAAGTGAAGCCTCTCACACTTGCCTATAAAAATGAAAAGATGAAAACACTGAAAACACTGAAACCTACGAAGTTGACGCCTTCGGGGATTCTTAGCTCTCATACATTGTTGTATGCAAAATCAAAAAGTGGAGAATTGAGATATACCGTTAACCTCACTCCCCCTGATGAGGAGACAATTAGTCAACGCCTAGATCGTGAAACGGCAAGAGGGGGAATAAACTCTTGGGAGTCCTACTACATGAGACGAGACACTCTTAAAACTGAACGAAAAGCCAATATCCTAAAAAATATTGCGCCGACGGTAAATGAAATCGAGAAGACTGGCGCGAAGGTGGTTCGCATGTGTAAATCTATGTACTGCGTTGATGTTGAAGCGACCGAGTTACAGATTTTGGCAATTGCCAGACTGAACTCCATTTCAAAAATTTCGTTGGATGTCGCTACAAAGCAAAATTTCGCTGATGGACGTGACGTAATCTTAGGTCTGCAAATTGAACAATATTTACCATCAAACGGAGGGTCTACAACCACCGATGGGTATACTGCCTATGATGGTCAAAACCGAGGATCGATCGCTGGTTTGGAACCAATTAGGGCTGCGGTGATAGATCTTCTTTTTCCAAATGATGAGCATCCGGCTTTTTTTGAGGGCTCTAGTTTGACAATAAGTAGGATTAAGGCAAAGTACGAGTGTGATACTTCTTCGTGCTCTCCCAAAGGAATAACTGATTTTCCTGAAGAAGGGAACCATGCGACCGAAGTCGCAGGGTTATTAATGGGAGACTTGCGTGATGAGCAGGATAACTCTTTTGGTGGTGGGCTAATTCCCGAACAGGAACATTCAGGTATCTCCGGCGAAACAAACCTTACCGCCTATGCTGGTGCGTTCACAACATCAGCAACGATTTCAGCGTTCGACCATATAGTCGGAAATAATGGGGTCCAACCCTCAATCATCGCGTTTTCTTTAAGTAGTCCAACTTCAGATCCAAATTGCCAGGGAACCGATTCAACGTCTATCGCGGCAAATAATCTTTTTGAAGACGACAAATTACTTTTTAACGCCCCCAGTAATACCAGGGGTAGCAATAGTAATTGTGCTGTCGAATCACCGGGTTCAGCCATTGGCGTTTTTACTGTCGGGGGATCTGGCAACGCAAACGACAACACAGATACCGCAGTGAGGAACGCTGGTTTATACGCCTTCACCCCATGGGGCGGTACCTCAACACAAAGAAGTATTATTGATGGTTTAACCCATGCTTGTCGTCGATTAATTTATGATATTTTTGACGGATACTCGCAGAATCAATGTGGCACAAGCGTTGCTGCTCCTACCTTTGCAGGAGTAATGGCGAATTTTGTGGATTGGTATATTAATCACACGGGCTGGGCGGACATACGGAACGAGCCTGGTAGGGTTTTCGCCAACGCACTCCTATTTGGCGATAGGGCGGACGGGAATTCAAGTTATGTAAATAACGGATTCAGTCATTTGTGGGGAAGCGGCCGAATGAGAGTTCGAAAATACGACAATGCTGGAATGGATGGTCCTTGGGGCTACAAAAATGGGTGGACCTGCGTTGGACAAGGTGACGAAGTGGAAATACCCATAAATAATGGCAGCCCACTTCCCTCTTCCGTAGACGACGTCAAAGCCGTTATTTGGTGGTTTGACAAAAGGCACGAAAGCGCCACAAATCCAAAGCTTGACGATATCGATTTGGAACTTTGGAAGGGAAGCTCAAAAGTTTCATCATCTTACGATTGGTATGACAATAAGTGTTTGGTCCCTAAGTCTTATGGTATAGCTTATGAAACACTTAAAGGAGTAAACCTATGGGCAGTATACACCATTCTAATGCCAAGACAACGGCAAGAATCCGAAAAGAA
>JALSKP010000539.1 GCA_026988815.1 Myxococcales bacterium
TTACAAAAACCTCCGTCAGGAAATTTCAAATTGCAGGAAATGCGGGATATTATTTGGCGGTCTTCCTTCTTGAGGATGACACAATAGAATTTCGTTTCAATTCCAGTCCTTTCTAATTCGCCCGACACTATTCGTTAGCGCTATCTCTGCATGTCGAAATTTCGTCCCAACACCGACGATCAACACATTCTGGATCGTCACTGCACTCTCCAAAACAAATAAAAATATTGTCCATTTTTGTTCTAGCCTCGATACTCGCCAAGTCGCTGCAGCGCCCTTCACAATCGCCGTCCAAACACCTCTCTTGGCAATCCACCACTTGGCCACAATTATAGAGAACATCGTCAAAGCAAATATCAAGATAATTTGAACACGCTTCGAGTCTGCACGCATCTGTGAAACACCCATCCCTGGCCACATCAAGACAAATCGCAACACCGACAGCTTTAGACGCTTCATCAGCTTCTTGAGACTGAATACAACGCTCGATACACGAGGCGTTTTCATCGCAGGTTTCAAAACAGGTGAGCGTTTTCTGGCACCCCGTCTCCTCCATCACAACTGGATTACGCGTTTGGATGACAAGGACCTCGTCCTCTTCAGATCCGCAGGCTGCCAGCATTATTAGGAGAATAAGAAAGGTGTAATATCTCATGGTTTCACTCAATTTGGATTCCCTTCCTCTTCGGCCGCCAGACAAAAAGGTTTCGGTTATTTTTTATAATCTCAATAAAAGACATGGACGATTTTACAATTGCGACGCGTGTGGTTATCGTGGTGGGACTAAATGTTATTATTGTATGAGATAAAAAATGAAGAAACTCCCCCTAATATTGCTCTTTCTTTTAAGTTGTGGAAACGAGGCGACCAAAAAGAAGAAAAATGGAAATGACAACAACGGCGTTATCATTAGCGTCAACAATCAAAGGTCAAACATGACCAACAATGGTTCAGGATCCAACAATGGTGTCTCGACTAACAACGTCGTGCCGCCATCGTGTAACGATGGTGTCCTAGATCCCGATGAACAATGCGACACCCAGATTCGCGAGACCGAGAGTTGTGTGACTTTGGGATTTGATAGCGGCACCCTATCCTGCGATGAAAATTGCGTTTTCGATACAACCCAATGTGAACGGGCCGAAATTTGCGGAAACGGGCAACTCGACAACAACGAAGAATGTGACGGCGAGGTCAATACAAACACTTGTCAGAGTGAGGGCTTTGATCGAGGACAGATTGGATGTACCGATCGCTGCACCCTTGATCTTTCCAACTGCAATTCATGCAATGACGGAAGAATTGATGAAGGCGAATCGTGTGATGGAAATCAACTTGGCGGAAAGACCTGCTCTAGCGAAAACTTAGGAATGGGAACGCTTTCCTGCTCAACCTGCCAATTGGATACCTCGGGTTGTTATCAATGTGGTGACAATCTTTTAAACACCGCCGAGCTTTGCGATGGAGCTCTGTTTGGAAGCAAAACCTGCGAAAGCGAGCGAGGCGTAGGGTTCACCGGAATGCTCAAATGCTCGGCCAACTGCGGGCAAATTGACACCTCTGATTGTGTGAAAGGTTTCGTACAAGTTGATGTAGACAACCACCATAGTTGCGCGCTGAAATCTAACGGCAGCGTTGTGTGTTGGGGCGAAAATAATTTTGGTCAAACCACACCTCCAAGCGGTACCTTTACCCAAATCTCGGCGGGTGGTTTCCATTTTTGCGGACTGCGTCCCAACGGCAGTATCGCATGTTGGGGAAGCGATCGTTTCGGACAAGCCACACCAAATATCGGCACCTTTATTCAAGTTTCCGCAGGGTTTGAGTACACCTGTGGACTCAAAGCCAATGGTCGCGTGGAGTGTTGGGGACGCAATGACTTCAATCAAACCATTCCTCCAATCTCAACCTATACCGCGATTTCGAGCGGCGATTTCCATGTGTGTGGACTACGCTCAAGTGGGGCCGTCGAATGCTGGGGAGCAAACGATTCCAGCCAGGCCTCTCCTCCGATTGGAAGCTTTAAATCCATTGATGCGGGGAGATGGC
>JALSKP010000540.1 GCA_026988815.1 Myxococcales bacterium
CTGCAATTGTTTTCGCCTCCCGGTACAACTTTATTGCCTCGGGTAGGTTCGAACTTGAAAGCGCGATTCTCGCCGCTTTTACGGTAAAGCGATATACACCTTGTGCGTCTTTGGCGTTGCGATAATGAGAGGCGATTTCGAGTGCATGTTCGGATGCTCGGTCGCCAAAAAAGGCGTATTTGAGTTCGGCGGCGCGACGATGAAGTTCTCTCACTCGGCGATCTGAGGCACTATCGGCGAGCAAAACATCACGCATAATGGCATGGTGAAAGCGTAATTTATCTTCGGCGCTATGGCCGATTTCGCGAAAGATCGAATGTTTAACCAAGAATTCTAAGCCACTATCGAGACCTGAAAGCAAAGAGCCGCGATCGCTCAATAAAGATCCGCAGGACTCAACAAAAGCGCGGATAAGTTGGTAGTCAAACTGGCGACCAAGAATGGCACAACGTACGATGATCGCCCTTAGTGCATGTTCGTCGGGATACATGCGAAGGACTTGATCCAAACGCTGGCTTAATAAATCTCGGAGTTGATCGGGCACTGCCTTGTGCAGATCGACGCCTTCTGCAAGCTCCCATTCGCCGTCGTGATAAGCCAATTTATCGCTCTGTTGAAGGTAGCGAATAATTTGTACCAGGTGCATTGCATTGCCGCCGGACTGAATCGCCAACCTTTTCGCTAAGACGTTATTTACGGGTATCAGGCGTTGCACAAGTGTGGCCGACTCTTCTTCACTCAACTCCTCAAGATGAATTCGAGTCACCTCGTTCCCGAACTTGGCAAGACGTTTCAAACATCCTGCGATCTCGGGCTTACTCTCCATCGCCTCGGTTCGAATGGTAGAGAAAATAAGAATCGGGGCAGGTGATAAATGCAGACCAACGGCTAAGTGTTCAAGGAAAGAGAAGGCCGTTTCGTTGGCGTTATGAAAATCTTCAAAAATAAGAAGTAGGGGTCGTATTCCTGCAATCTTGCGTAGAATTTGTTCGATCAACGCAAAGACACGCTCTCTTCGACTAAGCCGATCGTTATCTGTACCCCCTTCAAAGAGGGTAAGGTCGCCTCCGGGAGACATAAATTCGACGCAGGTTTCGATTTCTACGAAAGAAAATTCCCACGATTTTAACTTTGAACGAATCGCGTATTCGACATCACCGTAGGTCACATCAGAGGTTCCCAAAAGTTCATCAAGCACCATCCGGATGCCGTCAAAGCCTGACCGTTGGGACGAAAAATATCCCGAGGTCGTGCGCATGATTCCCGACTCCAACACGCGTACTTTTATCCAATCGACGAGCCGTGTTTTTCCGATGCCTGTTTCGCCCTCAGCAAAGATCAACCCTCCCACACCGTGAAAGGTGACCTGGGCAATTTTTTGTTCGATGATACGGCGTTCTTTTTCGCGTCCGACCAAGGGCGCGCTTCCTGCACCAACTTGTGAGGAATTTCCAGTCATCGCCGAGGGTGGAATCGTCTGTCCACCGAAGCCGGACAAGAAACCAGGGCGAGAGAGGTTTCCAAGAAATCCTGTTTGGGTAAGATCTCCTAAACTTGGACCCATCGCCCAAGGGACGTAACTGTAATCGCCGATAATCGACATAAAGGCGTCTCGAATTTCGGCGGCATCCTGAAATCTCTCGTCGGGATCTTTATCGAGCAATTTGTAGACAATTCTTTCGAGTTCTGCGGGCAGGTTCACCCCTTGACGCGGAACCAATTGAGGAATGGGTTCGCGTAGGTGGCCACGCATGATGGCCTTTGGATCTTTACCGGGATAGGGTGGGCGACCGGCTATGATTTCGTAAAGAATGATGCCCAAAGCATAGAGGTCCACACGCGGATCGATGGGTTTTCTTCGGAAAATTTCGGGAGCCATGTAACGTGGCGTTCCCATAATTCCCTTTCCTCCCGCTTCGGTTTCGCCTTCCAAACCTCCTGGTGCGCCTTTGAGACTAAGCTCCCCGCCTTGTGTTGCCGCGAGTCCAAAATCGACCAATTTGATAACCTCTTGGCCATCGTCATTTTTGGTAATCAGAATATTGCT
>JALSKP010000541.1 GCA_026988815.1 Myxococcales bacterium
ATCAACTAAACTGGGCTCGTACTCGATTCTTAGGTGAGGAGACTTATCCAATTAAGGGACCGAGCTCACGAATTAGGACCGGGAGACGGCGTCTAGCCAGTTAACATCCTCCAAAGCCACACACTTCCAAGTATCCAAACCCTCACCCAAGTCCGGAACTGACTTTTAAGAACTGCCGAAAACAAGGGCGGTAGGATTCAAAGGAAAACAACAAAGCTTGGTAAACCGGCTTGCTACACTTATTGGTGACATAGGAATTCCACGGGTCCTGATTTCGGCACATTTTTTGGAGAATCTAAATCAACTAAACTGAAAGGGCTCGTACTCGATTTTGAGATGATGACATTTATCCAATTCAAAGCAGGCCAATCCAAGCAGACCTGGGAGCTTTATCGTGCCTGCAGGAAAGCTTTCTCGGCTTCCTTTTTTCAGCGCTTCTAGACATCGCTTATACTGTCCCCAAAACGCCTTTAGGCTCTCAATCGCCTTCACGATGAGCTCGGGAATGGTCGAAGAAAAACGTGGGTTTCGGGTGTACATCACGGCTTTCGTTTTAGGCGCGCTGGTTGGCTTGAGCACATAGCACTTTTCCATACCAATAACTTTTTTATTCTTTTTTCGACGCGCTATCATGCAGGCCTCTTCTTCCTCGGCAATCCGTTTTTCGAAATATGGGACGAGTTCCTCCAAGGGAATATGTGCAAGAGGAGCGGGTGGTTGAGCTATAATTTCAAGGTATTCGGGCTTGTTGGGATCTCCATCTCGAAAATAATCGGGACGCTTAAAGCGTAGGATTTCCCCCCAGTCTCCAGGCATTATCTTGAAATGATCCCAATGCATGACACGTTCCACAAGGCCAGCGCGAACGGGATTTAGCCAAATATAAATCATGGCATCGATCAACGCCTTGGTGTCCAAAAGCCAGGTATTTCCGGGCTCGCTGCCCGACCATAAACTGTCCTGTCGTTGGTGGGCTCGATTGAGGACCTTGGCGTAGAGACCATGAAATTCTTGCATAAATTTTGATCGATGTCCGGTCGTATCCGTTTGGCACATATGGATGTGATTGCTCATCGTCATCACAGCGTGCGGAATTTGTTCATGCTTGAGTGCGGCTAAAATATAGATGTATCCGGCGGCGTTTTTACTCTGACCAGTCGCATCATTACGGAGCAAGAACTGGCGCTGGTTGGTACGGCGAACGAGATTAACGATTTGGTTGGGTAGGTGTTGTTTGGGTGCAGTCATGTAGGTTTTCCCTCCTTTTGAGAGGTACTACCTAACACGTGCCTGAACACCTGTCCAGGCCTTTTAATTTAAGGACTGCGATTGGTAAAATCGCCGACCTTTACAGGAGATGCGTATCTCCCGGTCGTTTTTTGGCGCGGTCGTTTTTTGACGTGTGGCATTCCTCTATTTTTGAATGTCCAAGTGGAAATTATTAGGTCGCATGACGTGCTTTAAAATTTCGATTTTTAACCTTACCATAATTAATGCGATCGATGAGTTCCTTTGCGATCTCACGTTTTACCGCTACAAAAGTGACGTAGTGTAATATTTTGATCTTTCCTATATCACTCTTACTAAATCCAAAATCATTGGTAAAAGCGCCTACTATATCTCCTGCTCTCAATTTCACTTTTTTCCCACCATTCATTTCTACGGTCTCCATTTCTGGAGCGCGAGGTCGCGGATAGTCCTCGGAAAGGTGTTTGGCATATAATATCTCGAATTGGCCCAACGCCTCTTCTAAGACTTCAATATGATGACTTTTGCGGTCGTCTAAAAGAGAGATCGAAATGCCCTCCCTTCCTGCTCTACCCGTTCTTCCGATGCGATGGGTAAAGATGTCTGCCTGCTTTGGTAGATCGTAATTTACGACGACTTCAATATTCTCAACATCGAGTCCCCGCGCCGCGACGTCGGTGGCGACCAAAACACACGCACTTCCCTGATCAAAAAGCATCAAGGTTTTGTTTCGATCGCGTTGTTCCATTCCGCCATGCAGAATCAGAACCGAATGTCCCTCACGACTCAGACTCTCGCCGACGTCATCGCAAGTCACACGCATGTTGCAAAACACAACTGCTGATTTTGGACGATGATGCCCCATAACTCGTAGCAAGGATTCCTCGCGGCCGAGTCGTTCAATGGAATATACTTTGGATTGAATAGGAGAAATCTCATCACTCTGAACGGAAATCCGAACCGGATCGCTTTGAAAAATATCCGCCAAATGTTCAACTTCCTCGTTGAGGGTGGCTGAAAATAACAAGGTTTGACGGTCCATTGGTGTTTGGTCGGCGATGGATTCCACATCCTCGAAAAAGCCCATATCCAGCATTCGATCGGCCTCATCTAATACCAAGGTGGATAAATAATCGAGGTTTAGGGTTTCTCTTTCCAAATGATCGAGCACACGTCCGGGCGTTCCTACAATAATATCAGCGCCGTGACTTAAGGATTCGATTTGAGGACGGATCGAATGTCCGCCGCAAAGAATAAGTACTTTCGTATTGGAAAGGTGGGTTGCCAATCGCCGTATTTCTTTCGCGATCTGTGCGGCCAATTCGCGCGTCGGACACAGGACCAACGCCTGGGGGTAATCTTCGCCGGTTGATTCCAAACGTGACAATAGAGAAAGCGCAAACGCGGCCGTTTTCCCCGTTCCCGTCTGGGCGTGCCCAATAACATCTTTACCCTCAAGCATGGGCGGAAGCGCCTCCGCTTGAATAGGTGTCATTTGTAAATATCCCAAGTTATCGAGTGTACTTAGGTAAGCTGAATCTAAATTTAGTTTTGAAAATGAGGTATCCATTCCCCTATCTAACAGCAATAATAAGAGAAGCAAACAACGAAGGCGTTTAGGGTCCTCACCGACCAGACGATTGTGTAGGTCAAACGCAAGGGAGAACTACATTTTTTCATTTCAACAGAGATCCAAACCCTTTGGAGTGGTAATTTTTCTCAAAATTAGTAAACTCAGATTTATGAAAAAAGTATTGTACATAGGCATTATTTTCCTCGCCTCCTGTCGCTTTGATGCCGGTCTTCGACCCGTCAAAGGCGATGCCACCGTCGCGCCTAAGGACGCAAAGATCGATGCGGGGAAAACCCCCGATGGGTCCAAAGATCAGGGAGGTGTAGAAATGGCCGCAGATCAGAAAATGAACAAGGATATGCCGAAAAATACCGACCTCGGGACCGATATGACGGTCGATAGTGGGAAGGATATGGGTAAGGATCTCCAACAAGATACGGGGAAAGATATCGGAGAAGATATGCCTACTTTGTGCGACAACAATCCTGTTGATCTGCAAATTGACATCGATCATTGCGGTGTGTGTGACAATCAATGTGATCCCGACTTTTCAACTTGTGGTGCGGGATCCTGTATTTGTCCACCGGACGCCGAACCCTGCGGCTCCGACAATACTTGTAAAGATACTCAAAATGATCCCTTCAATTGTGGTGGTTGTGGTATCTCATGCGGGCTCGCCGCTGAATGCGTTGCTGGAAGTTGCGTGTGTCTCGACGGCTATCGAGACTGCGACGGAGTTTGCGTTAACCTGGATTCCGATCCCAATCATTGCGGTGAGTGTGATGAGGTGTGCAGCGGCGAAAAGCGCAAATGTAATAATGGAACGTGCAAAAGTTATTGTCTCGGCGAACCTGAATGTAAGGGGAGCAACAGACAAGTGTCCTGTACCGATAGGGACGATTATTTTCATTGTAACGCCAACTTTACCGACCGATGCGGAGAGGAATGCGGTGTGGGTGAGGCCTGTATAAAAATCAATTTTCTTACTCGAAAATGTCTGAAGATTCGGCCGACAATTGGATGCCAAACCTGCCCCTGCGATGAATGCTCCCGAGATGAATCGTGTAAGGTTTCCCATTTCGCAGGGCGCGAAGTATTCTGCGTGGAGGACTAAATGGCAAAGGGAAAATACTCTGAAAAGGGGTATCGTAAAGATCTCGACTCCCTCTTTAGTAACGACGGGAAAATTCCCGATCGTTTTAAAGACCTCCTGGGTGAGGTGACCCCGGACGAAAATTCTAAGGAGGGCATATGGCGAAACCGGATCGCCGAAATAGAGGCAATAAGCGATTTTCGTGAATACGCAAAAGCGATGAAAGTGTTCGTAAAAGAAAAACAAGCCTTTCCTGATAAAGAAGACTTTCTGATTCGCTGCCTCGATCATCCTACCGAAAAAGTACTATTGGCGTGTCTAAAACATATCGCAAATCTTTTTGAAAGGCGAGGCTTCGAACGGACAGATCCCATCCAAAACCGTATGGCGACCATGCGCTCCCTCTCCGAATTTCCCGAAACTTTGGTCCTCCTCGACCAAATAGAAATATTCTTAAACAGTAAGTAGGTTTAGTATGTTAAATGCCGCCTGGGCAATTACCGATCCCGGTAATAAACGAGACAATAACGAAGATAGTTTTTATTTTAATGAAGCCTGTGGCGTGTTTCTCGTCGCCGATGGTGTAGGTGGCGGCGATGACGGTGAGCTGGCGAGTAAAATGATCGCCGAAGGATTGGAAGAAGCTGCAGAATCATTGGCGGCCTTTGCGGCAACCGCAGATCCCATCAACGATTCAAAACATCGCGAAGCCGTGTTCGCAAAACTGCTCGACACCATACAAGAAATTAATCGTGCCGTTTATGAAGCTGGTCGCGAAGTTGATACCTATACGCCCATGGCCTCAACCTGCGACGCGGTACTCGTCACCGGTGCGGCCGCCTTCATTGCGCATGTAGGTGATAGTCGAGTTTACTTAATTCGAGAAAATGAAATTTATCGCATCACCGAAGATCACACCTTCGCCGAAGAGCTAAAAGCGCAGAACATTGTCAACGAAAAAATGCTTGCCAAGTACGAGCATGTTCTTTCGCGAAGTATCGGCGGAAAACCAAATGTTGAGATCGATTCGATCTTTATCGATCTTCAAGATGGCGATCGTCTTTTCCTTTGTTCTGACGGGATTACCGATTACCTCAATGGACCCGAAATCGGCGAATTCTGTGCAGCCCTTGATGAAGAATTCCTCCTTCAAAAGCTGGTAGAGACGGCCAAAGATCGCGGCGGCGCCGACAACCTCACTGGACTTTTGGTAAGGGTTCAAGACGACGAACAGTCACGCGATACGATTCGTGATATGCCGCGTTTTGATACCATGCGCCAAGCTGACTTACTCGGAAAAGTTAGCGTCTTCCGTGGACTTGATATTCGACAGATTTTAAAAGTGATGAGAATTATCGGACAAGAAACTTACGGTAAAGGCGACGTGATTTTCTCAAAAGGTGATATTTTAGATTCCCTTTATATTGTCGCAGATGGTGAAGTTGAACTTCATGTGGGGTCTCGGAAAGTTGGTGCGGTCGGCGAAGGGAATCACTTTGGAGAGCTCGCACTGGTGACCGATGATTCGACCACCTTCTCCGCGAGATGCAAAACAGATGTACGTCTTCTCACGATCTCTGAGAGTCGATTCCGACAAATTGTCTCCAGCGAATCTGAAATTGGAGCACGTTTGTTGTGGAATTTACTAAAATATTCAGCACGAGAAATTTCGAGGCTTTCTTTAGAGCTCGGTAGGAAAAAATAATGCGCGAAGGTGATAACCCATTGGCTGATCTTATTTGTTTTTTAGTTCCTCTTTCGGAGTTACCCCGAAAAAACAGAGAAGCTCTAAACGAAGAAGATATAGACCTCTTTTTTTCTCTAACTAAAGAATGGTTTGACGCTAAACCGAGTCCCCTTAGTGCGACCACTTTAAGTGCTCTTCAACGTTATCTTGGCTATGATGAAGCCGCTCAGATTACGATAAAGAAGGGACTTGAAAAATATAAGAAGGATGCAAGTTTACGATTATTAAATCTCGACTTCCTTCTGGAAGAAGAAGGTTTTGATGCCGTTCAAACCGAGATGGAGCTCCTCGGTGAAATGCCTCTAACTGGAGGCCAGTTTACTTATCTTGGCGACTATCGATTGGATTGTGCGGACGAGGAGGGAGCAATTCTCTCGTTTAAAAAAGCGCTCAAAGTTGGTGGAACAATCAGCGCCTGTCGTACCTTGGCAACGCTCTATTCGGAAAAAGGAGAAGGCGATTTAGCGGCCCGAGCCTTAGAGGATGCGGGCAATATTGCAGGGAAAGACAAAGAACTTTGGATTGCTATCGGACGTGTTTGGCTCGAGGCCAAAAATTGGAAACGAGCCGAATCGGCATTTCGTTATTGTGAGGAAATACACGCTCCCATTGAACCCTCGGACTGGGGACTTTGTCAGGCACTCATCCCGCAGGGAAAGTGGCAACATGCCTTGCGGATCTTGCGACGACTTCAAGAATGGGATCCCGAGAATGAAAACTACGTCTTATTAGAAACAGAAATCCTTCTTGAAAGGAATCCAGAAAAAGGCGAACGACGCTTGCGAGAACTGGCAAGGTTGGGAACCCGATCGCCTGATATCTATCTCTTACTCAGCGACCTTTCAGAACGAAAAGGAGAATTCAATCAGGCTCTTTCTTTTCTCGACGATGGATTATCTAAAGTTGATGATGACTCGGTTGAGTCAAAAGCAACCCTTCTTGCTGCTAAGTCCAAAGTACTCCGCAGAAACAGTAAATACGAATTATCAGTAGAACTGGCAGGAAAAGCGCTCGATCTATCTCAACATTTAGATATCGTTTTCAACCATATTTGCGCAGATCTCAAAGCGGAACCTAAAAGCGCAGTGGATCATTTTTACGAGGAAAAAAACTGGGATTTTTATGCCCAAGTAGAATTTTTAGAGCAACTTGGTCTCTACCAACTTTGGGAAGATTACGACCTGTTGAGGAAAAAAATTCAGGCATCGGAAAATGAAGAAGGTAAACAAGAGACGCTTCCGATTCTGAAAACCCTCGATAGTTTGAAGAAAATTTCCAAAGGTGAAGCTGTTCAGCTCGAACAATTTCCGCCCTTTTCTTGGGATTTGAGAGTGATGGAAAACATCCATGAAAAATTAAGCATGCGTGAGGGCCAGCAATTTGAGCCCTTTTTAGATGCTCTCTTCGATTCCCTGAACTAGTTAATACCTTTTATTCGGCAGCTGATTCTTTGTTATTATGGTAAATTTCACTACCTTTTTCTTTGAACTTTTCTGACATCGCTTTGAAGCCCTCGTCTTGTTCGGCAGCCCGTCGAATATCGCGGCTAATTTTCATACTGCAAAATTTAGGTCCACACATTGAACAAAAGTGGGCGACTTTAGCGCCTTGGGCCGGAAGGGTTTCATCGTGATAGGCACGTGCCGTGACGGGATCTAAGGCAAGGTTAAATTGGTCTTCCCAACGAAACTCAAAACGGGCTTTTGAAAGCGCGTTGTCCCAATCTTGAGCGCCAGGATGGCCCTTGGCCAAATCGGCAGCATGAGCCGCAATTTTGTAAGTAATGATACCATCTTTGACATCGTCTCGATTGGGTAGTCCCAAATGTTCTTTGGGCGTGACATAACAAAGCATCGCCGTTCCGTACCAGCCTATCATCGCCGCACCAATCGCCGAGGTAATATGATCATAACCAGGCGCAATATCAGTCGTCAGTGGCCCCAAGGTGTAGAAGGGCGCCTCACCGCACCACTCAAGCTGCTTGTCCATGTTCTCTTTGATGAGATGCATTGGAACATGACCTGGACCCTCGTTCATCACTTGGACATCGTGCTTCCATGCAATTTTATTTAACTCGCCTTGGGTACGAAGTTCTGCGAATTGGGCTTCATCATTTGCGTCAGCAATCGAGCCAGGACGCAGTCCATCGCCAAGGGAAAAGGCGATGTCGTAGCGCTTCATGATTTCACAAATTTCCTCGAAATGGGTGTACATGAAATTTTCTTGATGGTGTGCAAGACACCATTTCGCGACGATAGAACCGCCGCGGCTAACAATACCAGTTGTTCTTTTTGCGGTGAGATGAATGTAACGCAGAAGGACCGCGGCATGGATGGTGAAATAATCAACACCTTGTTCTGCTTGTTCAATGAGTGTCTCGCGGAAAATTTCCCAGGTCAAATCTTCTGGAACGCCATTTACTTTTTCTAAGGCTTGGTACATCGGAACGGTTCCGATTGGGACAGGACTGTTTCTCAGAATCCACTCACGGGTCTCGTGAATGTTTTTTCCTGTCGAGAGATCCATTACCGTATCGGCGCCCCATAAAACCGACCATTGCAGCTTTTCTACCTCTTCTTCGATTGAAGAACTCACGGCCGAGTTTCCAATATTGGCGTTAATTTTTACTTTAAAATTACGGCCAATAATCATGGGCTCAATTTCTGGATGATTGATATTGCAGGGAATAATCGCTTTTCCGCTTGCGACCTCGTCTCGTACAAATTCTGCGCTAAAGCCTTCTCTTAACGCGATAAATTCCATTTCGGGCGTAATAATGCCTTTTCGAGCATAGTGAAGTTGGGTCACATTTCCCGTCGAAACGAGAGTTTCGCGTTTAAGTCCCTCAGGAATCATTTCAGTCGGAGCCAAGGTCCGTTCACAGGTTTGGACCTCGCGTTCCATGATCCATTCTTTTCGAAGGGCAGGAATGCCTTCTCGTACATCAAAATTTAACGGACCGCTGGTATCATAAACCTGTATAGGTTCTTCGCCCGTTAATCTGATTTCTCGAACAGGTACTTTTACTCTTTCACCTTCGAGAAAGGTTTTAAAAGAATTCGGGAAAGCGTCGTTATAATCGCCAGGAAAAGAATTGGAAGTCGTCATAGTTTAGTCCTAAATTATTGCCATCTGGCCGCGAAATTCGCAGTAAGGTGGGATGCATTAAGTACCCGATTTTTTGCCGGGAATAAATAGTAAGAAAGAATAGGATTAACAATCCACCGGCGAGATTTCGTAGGTGAGTTCGTTTCCATTGTAATTGGTGATGGTGACCCTGTAGGTCTGGTTCACTTCGGGCATCCAATCCATTCGGAGAATTTTCAAGGTCGCTGGCCGACCACCTCCGGCTAGAATTTCAGTGTTTACAGGCATCACCATACCGTCGGAAACGCGAACCACCGTGGCAGTCGTATCGGCGGCAAGGCCTCCACGATTACTCTGGAAAGACCAGATTAGCTGTTCCGGTTCCGCAGGCTTGATCATCGCTCTCCCATTTTGCGTTCGGCGAGGACGTGGCGCCTTCGATCCATTTGGCACACATGTCAGATTTTTCCCGCGTTGCCGGATCACCGGGAGGAGCTTGAACGCATTCGGCTCCGCCATCGATAAATCCTTCTCTACAAATACATACAGCGGTATTTGGATCGCAAATTTCACTTGCCTGGCAAAGGACGTTTTCACATGGCCCGGCTGGTGGTAGATCTTCGCGCCTATCTCTAAGATCTTGCGCGCTATCGGTACCGAGATCTGGATCTTGGCGTCCCATATCAAATCTGTTGCTCTGGTCCGCTATCCTTTTGGGTTGGGAAATCCCTATCGCCGCCGCCATTCCCTGGTAACAGCTCTCCAGAACACCCAGCCATAATGATCATCGAAAACGAAAACCACGCTTTCATACATGTCTCCTTTTCTTCAGGCTACCGCTTTTGGAGAGGAATTGTTTACTAGCGCTCGGTTTTAGACAGGTAGGTTATTTGGCGCGGGCGACCAAAACTGAGCTTTGCTCAACGTGGGTTGCCCACGTCTGAAATTCGCGGTATCGATCGATAGGAATTCTTTGAACAGACAATTCTGTAGAAGTTTGTATCTTTACTTTATTACCTTGAACGTTAACGCTTCTAGAGATGTTTCCGAAATCGCTTTTAAGATCGAAGTCTCCGCTTTTGCTAAGTAGCGTTATTGTAGAACTCGGAAACTCAACATCGAAGAGGGCGCTTCCTTTTCGAACCGATCGCATGAAGAGAGGAAGGGTTCGATTTGGTAAAGATGCATACTGAGATGCCATGGGTATATGGAAAATGCGGGTTTCCAAATTCCAACCTTCTTTCGTTTTTTGCGCATATTTTGGTCGTACAATTTTCATCTTAAATACGATGTCCGAATCAGGGCTGGTCTCGTTCATGATTTCATATTTGAGTACCGTCGATCCAGGAATAAGGTTCGCAAAATTCTGCATCATTCTTTCTCGAGATGTTTCGTCGGGATGGGTTCGAAGGGTTGAACGAATATAGGCCGCCAAAGAACCTTCGAAACGAAAAAGAAGCTCGGCGTTTAACTGCCCTTGCTGATCAATTTTTCCGACGACGCTTTGAAAGGAAATGTTTTTCTTTGCCGCTGTTTCGGTGACCTCATCCCAAACTGCATCAGGGCAAGATAAGCACACAGCTTTTTCGCCTAAGGCATAGGAATCGATTGCACCGTACATGGCGTCCAAGCCAATTGGCGATAACCAATCAACGCCCTTCTGCGTTTTTACACGTAAAAGAATGGTGCCATAATTATTGATTTCACCCGTTGGTTTGGGTTTCGGTTCAGCCAAGGAACTTCTGGCAATAAAAATATCTGATTCGACGCCAGCGAGATCGTAGAGCGCTTTGAGAATTAAAATCGGATTCCCTTGTTCTAACAAAATAGCGTGGCTGACTTCGGTACTCAGGCTAGATGCGTTTGGTGATTTAATGGATTGGGCAACCTCATAGAATGCCCTCTTAATAAAAGCGTCATCGCGAGATTCTGAGGATAGTAAACTTGAATACCGTTCTTCCAAAACCGGACTGTGCTTTAGAGCGTCTTGGATTTGTTCAAAACGAAAACGACGTGACACTTCGAAGTCATCCAGATTGTATGGGTTACGATACATTTGCACCCATGGCAGATATTCGTCGGAGGGAACGGATGCACCTTCACGACGAGGGGCGGGATTATCAATAGCAAGAAAACGAATCGCATTCTGTCCGTGATAGGTAAACTTTTCTCCTTTTGGCGGATTGTTTTTAAGCTGAAAAGATCCACTATCTCCAATAATAACGTACTCCGATTTTAGTGTAGAAATCTTATCCATTTGGAAGAAAAAACGAATGCCCGAAAGAGCGGAGCCCATAGAGGGTGCAGAGGAAAATTCCAAATAGGCGATCTCGACGAAATCACCTTCGGCCAATCCAGGCATACTTAGCGTACTTTTTCCTGGAACCGTTTCTGGAATTCTAACCTCGCCGTTGGATTTGATGGTTTGAACGCGCAATACCCGAGCGTTTGCGGGTAAACTTTGTTCGGCATAATCGTCGATAGCCGCCTTGGTCATCAAGCGGGTGAGGGTATGGGTGAGCGTGATATGACTGCCGTCTTCAAAATATTGTCGAGCGGCGAAATCAATGACAAAATACCTGTCGTCTTTTGATAACGCACCTTTTTCATTATTCTTTTCAACGGCGTCTAGGGCGGCCGCCCGTCCGTCTTTTAATAAATCTTGAAGCGGGATTTCCTTTTTAAGAATACTTTTTTTCCAAACCGTCCAGGCATAGATTCCGTATTTTTTTTCGAAAGAATTTACCAAGGCCAAGGCTTTTTCGGTCTCGCCGCGGTCTTGTAAATTTTGAATCTTTTTTGACCAAAGTGTTGCCGAGGCTGGCGTTTGTTCTAGGCCCTGATCAAGTATATATTGAAAAGGTTTTCCAGCGCGTTCAAGTTCTCGTGCAAAGGCAACCTTGGAGGAAACGCTGAGTGGATAGCGCTTCATGATTTGTTCTTTTCGCGTTATTTTTTCTTCAGCTCCATCTTTTTTCGCGTTGATAAGCATTTGTCCGAAAGTGCGACAGCGGTTTATCCAGGGGCCAAAATCTTTTGAATCCAGATATACATCGCGCTCCTTTTTTAACGATCCTAGCTTGGTTGCCACCGAACAAAGAACGTTCTCTTTCTTTTCAACCAACCCTTCGTAGGCCGCAATTTGTTCATTATCCCAACCGCGTTTTCCTAAAAAGGCGGGCCAAGCGAGTGCGGTTTTCAGATTAGAGACCCCGTTTTTCAAAGCGTCGTCGTAAGCCGGTTTAAGCAATTGCTTTTGCTCCTCATCGGTTTTATTTTCGCCAATACGTTTCGCGATTTCGATTGAAAAACGATAATTAGGCGACAGATCAAATGCGCGCTTTATCGCCTTGAGGCTTTCGACTTCGCGGATTTGGGACGGAATATCCCATCGCCAATCGATCTGTTCGCTTTCAATAAAATGACCGGCTGCGAATGAAGGATTGCGCTCCCTTAAAATTTTCCAAGAATCTTCAAAGGTCTTTACATCGCCGTCGTCAAAACTCAGGAGCATGCTCAAATAGAGATTAAAATCGGTTGCCTTGGCGATATCCTTTTCTTGTAGATAGAAGGATTCTAGCTCTTTCGGGAAAAAGACCTTAGATGAAAAAGTAATATCTCCGTTTACCTTTACCTTCTCCAAACAACCAGGGAGTGATCTTCCTTGTATGCAAGCCCCACCAAATTGCATCGGTGCTTGGCTGCGTGTTTGAGGAACAAAGGCAAGATCGAACCAATCTCGGTATCCTGATTGATAGGCCATCTTGACGAGGATGCGATGGGATCCCGAACTTAACTTTATGTGACGAATACGTTCGCCACTATCATAGCCTTTCTCACGACGCTCAAAAACGAGAGCGTCATCGATCCAAACTTTAGCAGCTCCGGCAAAGCTGCCGACCAACCAGAACTCAGACTCGTTTTGTAAGGTTGCATACGATTCAAGATAATAAATGCCGGACTTCCCGAAACGGGGAGAAAGAGAAATACCGGACGACCAATAGGCAAAACTGTCTTTTTCATTCCGCGTATCGGCGATGGCCTCGACCGGCGAAAGATAGCGTTCTTTTAGAGTGTGTTCTTTTTCAGGACTAAAAGGCGTATCAAAATCGCGTAATCGCCAAGGCGACATCAATGGTGTCACGGTCCATCTTGCGGGAAAGCCGACTTCTGAAAAATTGAAGGGCGTGCTCGCATCAGAATATTTCCACTTTCTGAAGGTCGAACTTTGTAAAATAAGATGCCACCCGATTTTTGCCAACGGCTTCATTTTTTCATAGTCCACGCTATCCGATTTTTCCAAAATACGATGGGCGTAATCGGGGACTTCATTTCTAAGTTCATACAAACGTGCAGTGGATAGGCGAGTGAGGGCATGGTCGGGGTAATTTAAAATGAGCTTATAAAAACGCACAAACGCATCGCTACTTTTGCCCTCATAGTAGGCTGCCTCGCCTTGAACGAAGAGCAGTTCAGGTGAGTTCGTATCGCTTAGGAGCACCGAGCCGCCGCCCATCCAGGTCGCAAAACTATTTTTTGCATCAAGATCATTGAAGTGCAGCGCCGCATCGGGTTTCTTTTGCGACGATGAGCAAGCTGACATGATGAGAATAACTAAGGTTAAATATTTCATTCTTTCCCCACTTCAATGGAAGCATTTAGAGCTTGAGTAGCGTCGCGTAAGAAGGAACGAAAATCATCATAATCGTCCACACTAACCCGTTGTACATCGATAGAATATTCTACCTCGGCGACAAGTTCTTTATTTGTTTTTTTGTATACGATTTTAATACTTCCAAAACGGCTTTTGAGTACAAAGCCCTCCGGGATATTTTTAAGCGATCGTTTTGAGAGCACATAATGCACCTTCGTATGATTTGCAAAAGGCGTGCTAATGGTGAGTTCTTGATTTCGCTTGGCTTGTTTTGCGTAGGCTTCAAGCAGATTTTTTTGCCGCCCCATAGGAAGCAGGAAGTCACGATTCCCGTCGTTGTGAAGAAGGCGTCCGCCTTTAATGACATATTCGATTTCGACCGGTTTTTCTAAGTTGTCCAGATTCTTATATTTTGCCGAAACCAAAGTCGCGCCAGAATAGAGTGAGGACAGATGTTTTTCAAGAACCTCGTCTCTTCTTTCTGCGTCCTCCAAGGTTCGCCGATAGTAAACTGCGTTAGTACCATGGGCGATGAGTTTACCACGCACACGATTCGATTTCCCATCGATTTTCACGTACATATCGTGTTGCACGAGATTGGCTGATGCCTTATCTACGGGCAATTTTACCCATTTCGTTTTCCCGCCGTCCTCGATAATAAGACCTCGTGCGCCTTGGTCCATCGAGGTGAGCTCGCGTGTTCCGTTATACTCGGCCGTTCCATCTAGGAAGAGATCGTATTTTGGGACGTAGGTAATCGCATGATTAAAGATGTGCATT
>JALSKP010000542.1 GCA_026988815.1 Myxococcales bacterium
CGGGTTTGGACTTAGCCATTTTGATGGGATTGGACAGTGGATTGATATGGATAACGGCGCGCCAGTCGATGCCTCGGGGACCTTACCACCGAATAAGCCATTTTATGGTGCGATGGAGTTAGGAGATATTCTTTCCGAAGATCCGCGTTTCACAAATTGCGTCACACGCAAACTTTCTATCTACGCAATCGGTCGCGGTATGGAGACATGGGATGAGCCCCTTATCAATTTAATTCTAGACAATGCAGCAAAAAATAATTTAGGTATTCGAGATATTTTTAAAGAAATCGCGACCAGTCCTGCTTTTATGATGAGACGTGGTGGAGACCTTTTACCCGCCGGTGCCGAAGCCAAAACCGAGGGAGACGAATAATGTTCAAAGCAAAAAAATTACAACTTTCTCGCCGTACTTTTTTGGGTGGAGCGGCTGCCGTGATTTCACTTCCCTTCC
This sequence comes from Myxococcales bacterium, assembly GCA_026988815.1. GTDB lineage: Bacteria > Myxococcota_A > Bradymonadia > Bradymonadales > Bradymonadaceae > CALJNB01. Next base: position 452 of record JALSKP010000542.1, read on the forward strand.
TGGAAGTGATGACACCGTTTGGTTCTGAGGTGTACGCCGCAGGTTCGGGCGTTCGTCGTATGATTCCATGGTACACACCATGCGGTATTCATATGGCAGAATTTACACCCGACCGTATCGGGGCAAACTATGATCTCAAGCAAATATTAACGCCTCTTAGCGATGTTCAAGATTATGTGAGTGTGGTGAGCGGATTTTATAACCGTCCTGCGCGCCCCGATGGAGCGGGTGATCATGCGGCGGGAACAGGTTCTTTTTTAACCGCCACCCACGTGAAAAAAACTGAAGGATCGGATATCCAGAATGCAATATCGGTTGATCAAGTTGCCGCTCGTGCAATTGCTACGGGAAACAACGCTACCTCGATCGAGTCCCTACAAATTGGTTTGGATGGGGGCGGAAGTGCAGGCGGTTGTGATTCAGGATATAGTTGCGCCTATGCAAGAAATATCTCTTGGGCTGGACCTCAGAGTCCGCTTCCCAAAGAATCGAATCCGCTCACCTTATTTAACCGTCTTTTTTCTGGATTTGATTCAGGGGAAAGTGCAGCCGAACAAGCCAAACGTGAAAAGTACAATTTGTCGGTTCTCGATTATGCGATCAAAGATGTCAATCGACTGAACGCAAAACTTGGCGCTTGGGATAAAGCGAAATTGGAAGAATACCTGACTGGAGTACGAGCCTTAGAAGTACGAATCGCAGACCTGGACCCCGCAAGCATGTGTGGTATTCCGACCGAACCGGATGGGTCTTATGAGGTTACCGAGAAAGCGGAAATAATGGCCGACATTATCACTGTAGCCTTGCAATGTGATATCACCCGCGTTGCCTCATTTATGTTAGCCAATGCTGGGTCAGGGCGACGATATAATTTCCTCGGTATACCAGATGGGCATCACGATCTTTCTCACCATCAGAGTCAGCAGGCGAACTTCGATAAGCTCACGACGATCGGCCGATGGGAAATCGAGCAATTTGCCTATCTTCTTAAAAAGTTAAAAAATACCGATGATGGGGCAGGCAAGAATCTTTTGGATTCGACGACCTTGTTTTGTTCTTCTGAAATCACAGATGGGAATCGCCACAACCACAACGATATGCCTGTGCTGATTGCAGGCGGCTCTGATTATTTCAAACTCGGACAGCATATCGTTTTAGAAAACGAACCCGCGTTGGGTAATTTCTTTCTGACCTGGTTAGATTACATGGGCGTCCAGCAAGCCACCTTTGGCGACGGTACTCAAAAAGTTCCGCAAATCGTAATTTAGTTTACTATGTTCTCATCAAGGTTCAATATAACTTCCCTTCCCAAATGGGGATTACTTTATCTTAGTCTTTTTTCTCTGGCGTGCCAGGATTCGGTCAGCATCAAGTCGGCTCGAGATGGCGGCGCAGAGTCTGATCTTGTTAAACGCGATCTGGGGTCAAGCGACACGGAGTTGCGCATTGCCGATACCACAAGCGATGTTCTCGATCTCGGCCGAGATGCATCAACCCACGACCTTTCCCAAGACACGACCAACGATGTTTTTCGGCCCGATTTTGGTGACACTCCTTTTGGGGGCTCCAGGCCAGCAAAAATCATT
>JALSKP010000543.1 GCA_026988815.1 Myxococcales bacterium
CTCAACCTTTTTAATGTTCTGGCAAGTAGCGCGGCCTTCGCCGTTGAACGTGCCAAACTTTCCAACAATATTGTTCGGATGTTTGAGGGATTCGTGGAGGCAAGCGTCACCGCCATTGAGGCGCGAGATCCCACAACGGCTGGACACAGCAACCGTGTCGCCGAATATACTGTGGCCCTTGCCGAGGCGACGAACGACTCCACCGACCCAACCTACGGTGATTTTTTTCTAAGTACTGACGAACTCACCGAGTTGCGGTATTCGGCCCTTCTTCACGATTTCGGAAAGATCGCCGTGAACGAAAATGTGCTCAACAAAGCCAGCCGGATCACCGAACTCAATATGTCGCTCATCTCAAAACGATTTGAGCTGATCAAAGTCCTTGAAAATAACAATGCGCTTAATGGGTTTGCGGCCGCGGTGGAGAACAACCAAACACCGCCCTTGAGCATCGAAAAGATACGCGCAAACAATATCCGTTTTTCGGCCTATCTCGATGAAAAACTTGAATGGCTTGAAAAATGTAATCTCGTGGGATTTTTACCGGACCAGGATTTGGCAACCCTCAAAGAATTTGCGGCGAGTACTTACCTCGATCAAAGAGGCATCAATCGCCCCTATCTTACCCGACCCGAAGTTGAAAACCTAACCATTCAAAAAGGGAATTTGAACGAAGATGAGTGGCAGAATATGCGCTCCCATGCCGCGCGTTCGGAACAATATCTTGAGCAAATTCCGTGGTCGCCTCAGCTGAAAAACGTCCCTTGTATTGCTGGTCGTCATCACGAAAAACTAGATGGAAGCGGATACCCCTTAGGTTTGCTAGCGCAGGATATCAATCCCCAGGTTCGAATGCTCACCATCGCCGATATTTTTGATGCGTTGACCGCCGCCGATAGACCTTATCGAAAAGCGGCATCCATTGAACGTGCATCCAAAATTCTGAACGAAGAGGCGAATTCAAATAAACTCGATGGCGTCCTCGTCTCAACTTTTTTGAATACCGTTGTCCCAAGGATTATGCATCTCGTACCTTCTCTACAAAAACGTTAAATAGTAACTGAGCTTACTTATTTTCTTCGCGCTTAAGAACCTTCTTCAAATCGTCAAAATCACTTTCGTCCACCTCGGAAAATCCTGTGATCTTTTCAACCTCACCTAGCGCGGGTCGTTTCCATTCCTTTTGAGGGTCTAAGGCAAGCAAGGCTTTTTTCGTTTTTTCTATAAGTGCAGGATCTGTTTTTGAGCCCGCGCAAAACACGTCTTGAGGGGTGTGTCCTGTGATGGCTAAGGTGCGAATTTGAGCCACTGGTATTTTCAAATAGGATGCTGAAATAAGCGCTCCCGAATAGGTGGCGGCGGCATCGCATTTGCCTGCCAAGAGATCTCGAATGGCTTGCATATGATCGCCAGACCAGATTATTTTCCCAGCAAAGTCATCCAAAGAAAGGTTGTTCTCTTCAAAGAAAACACGGGGAAGAAAATTGCCCGTCGTTGAGTTTTTGTCGGTCAGACAAAAGGTTTTCCCCTGAAGACCTTGAAGGTTTTTAACGTCGGAGTTGGATGCAACCAGAAGTAAACCGTCTGAGTGTTTTGAGCCTTGGTACATCTTCATCGCAATCGCCTGGATGTTGGGCTCTTTCTCTTGGGTTTTCAGATAAAGGAGGGGAGGTAAAATCGCAAAATCAACATCTCCGCTCAACAGCTTTTCCGAGGTCGCCTCGTAAGAATTCGGAATGCTGATCGCTAAAGGGCGTTCTAAACTTCGTGAGAGAAAGGTTTCGAGCGGTGAAATTTCGGAGGCAAGAACGTCGCGATCGATGGTGGGCGCCCACGCAATATTGATCCTTTCACCAATGTAAATGGGTTGAGAGGGGGGACGTAATAATGCCCACCCTAGGATCCCAATCGCGATCGCGATAAAGGTCACCATACTGAGATAAAATGCGGCCCGTTTTTTGGATACGCGTGTGGTTTGTTGGTTTGTGGGATATTGCGGGTTGGTTTTATGGGGCGAAACATAGGTTGGGTCGTCC
>JALSKP010000544.1 GCA_026988815.1 Myxococcales bacterium
CGTTCGAACCAATCTGATTGGCGCCGTTACCCGCGTTCGCCACTCTTTATCGCAAGCCGTTCACCGCTTTTTTCATGAGCGCGGTTTCTACTGGATTCACACGCCAATTATTACTGCCAGCGATTGTGAAGGTGCGGGAGAAATGTTCCGCGTCTCCACCTTAGATTTTGCCAACGTTCCCAAGACCGATGAACGTGAGGTTGATTTTACGAAAGATTTTTTCGGGAAAGAAGCACATCTCACCGTTTCTGGTCAATTGAACGTGGAAACCTACTGCATGGCAATGAGCCAGGTCTATACTTTTGGGCCGACCTTTCGCGCTGAAAAGTCCAACACAAGACGCCATCTCGCAGAATTTTGGATGATCGAACCCGAGATTGCTTTTGCGGATCTGAACGATGATGTTCAACTCGCAGAAGATTTTTTGAAATATCTCACCAAGACCGTTTTAGAAGAGCGGGCCGATGATATGGCCTTCTTCAATAAATTCGTATCGAAAGGAATCATCGGACGCTTGGAAAAGCTTGTAGAAACCACGTTCGCAACAATTGAATACACGGATGCGATCAAAGAGCTGGAAAAGGCAAAAACGAAGTTCGATTTTCCAGTGAAGTGGGGGATCGATCTTCAGTCTGAACACGAGCGCTATCTAACCGATACCGTTTTCGAAGGGCCTTGCGCGGTTGTGAACTATCCCAAAGACATCAAAGCGTTTTACATGCGCATCAATGATGATGAAAAAACGGTTGCCGCAATGGATGTTCTCGCTCCAGGTATTGGTGAGATCATTGGTGGAAGCCAGCGCGAAGAACGGTTGGACGTTTTTGACCGTCGACTAGAAGAAATGAATCTCATCAAAGAAGACTACGAATGGTATAGAGATTTGCGAAAATACGGAACCGTGCCCCACGCCGGATTCGGTTTGGGGTTTGAACGCATGGTCCAATATGTGACTGGCGTCGAAAATATTCGAGAAGTGATCCCATTTCCTCGATCACCACGTTCTGCAGACTTCTAAGTCTTTTTTTCTTTGGACATGATCCTTTCTTGAACAAAAATGGCGTCGTCGTGAAAAAGCGAAATCATCTTTTCAAGAAAACCTTCCGATATATCAAGGGAGGCGATATAGGCTAAGCGGTCCTGGCGTATCATCCCCAACCTTTGGGGTTGATCGGCCTCCATCCCGTGATGGATTTTCAATGCGGCGATGTCGCGCACAATTTTTAAACGTCGTTGGTAGAGGTCGAGAATTTGATGGTCGACCCTATCAATTTCTTGCCTTAATTCCCTAATTTTTTGTTCACTGGCCATTTATTCTCACTTCAAATCCAGGTATTGCGTGCGACTGTATATGAACGCACACGTTGCGCAACGCGAGTAAGGTCGAAATGACAACTGAAATTATAGCAAAAGAATTGGAATTAATGGCACCGGCGGGCACCTTTGCCGCGATGCAAGCCGCGATAGACAACGGCGCAGATTCCGTATACTTCGGCGTTGAACAGCTTAATATGCGCGCTCGGGCGACGATGAATTTTGGGATTGATGACCTTGAAGAAGTGGTCCAACGCTGTTCTGAGAAAGGCGTCAAATCCTACATCACCCTAAACACGATCATGTATGATCACGATACTCGCCTTTACAAGCGCATTATCGAAGCGGCCCATGACGCAGGGATTAGCGCTGTAATTGCCTCCGATCAGGGCGTGATCATGCACGCCAAAATAGTCGGTATTCCGGTTCATATTTCAACCCAACTCAATGTGACCAACATCGAGACGGTGATGTTTTACGCGCCCTTTGCCGATGTCATGGTTCTTTCTCGCGAACTCACATTGACACAGGTATCAAAGATTCGAAAAGCGATCATCAAACTCGATGTGAGGGGACCCAAGGGAGAACTCGTTCGATTGGAAGTTTTCGGTCATGGCGCGCTTTGTATGGCCGTGTCTGGAAAATGTTTTATGAGTTTGCATACCTTTAATTCCTCCGCGAACCGTGGAGCTTGCTTGCAGAACTGTCGCAGAAAGTA
>JALSKP010000545.1 GCA_026988815.1 Myxococcales bacterium
CTCATTCGAGACAAAAACAGAGGCCCGCTTTCTCGAATCTGCGCGAATAGTCGAGAATCTACCTTGCCGTTCCCGTCATATCACAGGCCAGTTTACTATCCTATTCTTGCGCGTCACCAGTCGTTTTGAAACATTTTTTTGGGGAGTATGTGCTCATGTATTTCAAGACGGTGGAAGGCACTACGGCTTCGAACTCGGCCAAACCATTACGCGCTCGACCTAGGGTGTGCTTGCCCACCTTTTTACACTTTCCCGCTCGTCCTTCAAAATGGGATTCTCTTTTTAAGAAGACCTTTGATTCTACAAAGGCGCTGGCGAGGTTTCTCAACTCTGACCTCTTTGGGAGGGCTGCCAAATCCCCCATCCATGCGATACGAATCGCTTTGTCATTTAGGTCGGCACCGGTTGCCTGAGAAACGTAAACTTTGATACCATGTATGGCACCAAAGAAAAAAGCGTTAATCGTGAAGAAAACCCTTGTCGCGATTCCAACGGCGGCCAAGTGTTTCACACCTAACCAACCTACAAATAGTGTATCGGCGACGCCCATCGCTATGTAGGACAGCATACTAATGACGATCGGCCAGGCAATCAGACCGACCTCTTTAAGAGAACCTTTACCTCTTTCTTCAAATGTATTTTTCATTTCTTACTCCACTACTTCGAATGCGTCGAAGCATTCAGCGGAGACTGAGGCATTAAAAAACCGCAGTATCCAAAAGATCTGCGGTCAAAAGACAATCGTTTTTTAATTATCTTTAGAAACAGACCACGTTAATTTGAGGTGCGTTTGGGACAGGAATTACTGGCGAAAAATTCGCTGAGCAATACATGCCGACAAACATCACGTTATTTTTTACGTTTTGTTTTATATTCAACACTGATTGTTCTTCATCACAAGTCCTTCAAAAAGACGGTTCGCCCATTGCTAACGAGAATTATTTTTTTCGTCAACAACTTTACTATTTTATTTTAGTTACTTTCCCATAGGAGCAAAATCGGTAAAACTAAGATTGGTTTTGAATTAACATCCAAACCCGATTAACCTATCCATCCCCTTTAGAAAGTACTTTAATGCGCCTCACCCTACTCCCCTTCTTTCTTCTAATAAGCTCCTTCTTTGCATGCGGCGGTTGTGGGAATGATCCCTGCGCACTGGGCGATTGTCCGGAGGGTCTAGTTTGTATCGTTGGCGAGTTTGATGACAGCCAAGCCTTTTGCGTCTCGCCGGAAAACGCGTGTCGACCTGAATGTGGACCCTTAGAACGATGCAATAGCGATCGGCAATGCGAAGTCGTCGCACCACAATGTGATAGCGCTGGCGAGATTTGCGACGGGCGCTTTGCCACCAAAGATGGATTTTTATGCGTCGATGGAGACGGAGCTGGTCCCGCCCAATCAACCTGTTTGGAATTCTGCCGAGAGGACGGAACCTGTCAAAGCGGTGAATTATGTTTTTTCGTCAACTCCAGAAACGATGTTCAATGTCTCACCAATACGGATTGCGATGGCGCCAAAGTATGCGATCAAGGTCTGTGTAGAGATCGCGTTTGCCGACCATCAGAGTGTGAGGGATTCGTCGAAGGACAACAAACTTGTAAAGATCTTTACCAAAATAACACTGCCTTTCCCAACGGAGCCCAATGCGTTGAGGTTACCAACGGCGCAAGTTTTTGTTTCCCCGCCGGACCCAAAGAGGTTGGACAGGCATGTATTTCTCTTGAGGAAGCAATTCCACTCAACGACTTTTCCCAAGCCTGCCAAAGCGAGGCCGTCTGCGTAAGCAACACCTGTCGGCGAGGTTGCGTGGAAAATAAGGACTGTAAAGACGACGACACTTGCGCCATCGGTAGCGCGGCCACGCTTGGGTTCTGCGGTCGCACATGTACGCCTTTTTCAACAGGCGAATGCGGCGAGGGAGCATGCCTTCCCGTCGAAAAAAACCAAGGTCTTTGCGTCGAAGGAGGAACAAAAAAAGCCTTTGAGGCATGCTCCCCCGGTGCGCAAGAATGTTCAGATGGCACCTTA
>JALSKP010000546.1 GCA_026988815.1 Myxococcales bacterium
AACCTGGGAAGTAATACTCCTATCCCTGTTTACTATATTTCCATATCCTCCCGGTGTTTCTAAAAAGTCATTTTGTAGGGCCCGACCCTCTGTGGTCGCCCCGAAGGCCATGGGTAGGGTCTTTCAGAAAAACAGAGAAAATCCACCTTCCCCTTTAGCTTCCGATAACTCTTCCTACTAGAATTTCTTAATGCGCGTGCCCATTCTGACCTCCGCCATGCGAATGCCCTCCACCACTTTTATGCGTTGGCGGTGTCTTCGAAACACCCATTCCATATCCATAGACGAGCTCGGCCCCACGATCTGCACCCAAAGAAGTCGCACCTAGAAGAAGAAAAGAAGATACCAAGAATAAGTATCTGACTTTACCTTTTTCGCCCCTCTTCCAAAAGGCGAACCCCGTCAAAATCGCACTCGCGATTGAACTGTAGATCATCCAGTCACGATGCACGTGAACAAGGTCGTGTCCCGGGCTATCGTGACCCATGGTGTCGGTCGCCCAAAAACCAAATCCGATCGCAAGACCTGCGCTTAAGACGGCCGCGATGTGCAACCAAAGACCGAACTCCCAAACCTTATCCTTCTTCAAAACAAGGCCAACTAGCCATGCCATAGATGCGGCCATCCAAAACGCGATCGGGAAATGGACAACCATCGGATGAAGGTTTTCGGCGGCCATCAGGCCGGGCAATAAAGTTTCTAACATTGTGTTCCTCATATCGTTCTAAAACCAAAAGCGTAGTCCAGCCAGTCCCTGAAGGTCGCCCGCAGACAAGCCTGCGACTTCGCGTAAATCCTGAGTCTCAAAAAAGCTGCGTTTCCAAGACACCCCTATATAAGGTGCAAATTTTCTGGAGAATTCGTAGCGTAAACGCATCTCCAATTCGATATCGTTCAGGCCCGCACCAACCCCAAATTCAGGCACGCTTTGCAAGGCCAGGTTGGTTTCAAAGCTCGGCATGGCGATCAATCGCTGGGTTATCATGAAGTCGTACGAAAATTCGAAACGTGCCGAAAGATCACCTTTTTGACTGACGAAAATCGCAGGCTCAACTTCAAAACGATAGGGCGCCAAACCTTCCAACCCAAGGACCAAAAATCCGCGCCCATCGACATTCTCGCCGATTTCCAAGTCTCCACGCAGACCAAATTGCAACTCCCAAAAAGGCGAGATAAGACGACTGTAAAGCACCTGTACCTCTCCTTCGATTTCTTTTTCTTGTGTCGAGATTTCGCCATCACTCTTCAACCAAAGACGATTCCAGTCCCCGCCCACCCACGAGGTCAGATTCCAATTCACGGGATTATTGTTATCGTTAAAAGCATATTCCAACTGGTCAACCAAGGTCTTTGCATAAATGCCCTGCGCGAAAGCGGAACTGGAAAAGGTAAAGATGACTACTAAGACTAGCGCGCCCAATAGAGCGTTAAAATGCCTCATGCGACCACCTCCACGACGCGAAACATACCCGCGTCCATGTGGTAAAGAATGTGGCAATGGAAGGCCCATCGTCCGACTTCTTCTGCGACCAAGGTAAAAGAAGTACGTTCGGCAGGTTTAACGTTCACCGTATGTTTGAGCGGATTTGAATCGCAAGCGCCGACTTCCAACTCAAAAAACATCCCATGAATATGAATTGGATGGGCCATCATCGTATCGTTGATAAACACAAAACGAATGCGTTCACCTCGCCGCATTTCGATTGCGGGCATGCCTTTGTAAAAGGCCTCTCCGTTAAAGGACCACATATAGCGTTCCATATTTCCAGTCAGATGGAGTTCGATTTCGCGCGTCTTCATCATATGTGTGGCTTTAGAATAGATAACACCGGGTGTGGCTCGACGAAGATCGGCGTAGGTTAGAACGGGCCATTTCGCATCCCTTAATCCCACACCAGGATCAGTGATTTTACTCATCGCCATTTCACTGACGGATGTATTTCCAGCGCCATGACCATCGTCATTGTGGGTGGCCATGATAGCAATTTGCTCGCCGCACATAGCGTCCATTTTTCCTGTGGGATA
>JALSKP010000547.1 GCA_026988815.1 Myxococcales bacterium
ACACCGAAATTGTACGTTTTCCGAAGGCTTTTTTGAGCTGCTCTTCACCTTGGTAGTCGATATCAAAAAGTACATTTTTCTGGGACGCCCATATTCTCTTTATCGTCTCTCGCGTGGTCCCATAACTGTTGGTGTGAACCTGCGCCCATTCGGCGAATGCATCCTCCTTAACCATTTCGTCAAAACGCCCATCATCGATAAAATGATAGTGCTGACCATCAACCTCGGTTCCTCTAAGCGATCGGGTTGTATAGCTCACGCTAATTTCGAGCTCCTCGAATGAAGAGAGTAAGGCATTTACGAGAGTGGTTTTTCCTACGCCAGAGGGACCACTGATGACAAAACAAAACTGATTCATTCGATATTCGCCGCTTGTTCTCTAATTTTTTCAATCGTGATTTTTAAGCCCACAACTTCGTTTGTGATCGCGGCGAGGTTCGTCTTTGATCCAATCGTATTTGTTTCGCGAAAAAATTCCTGCATATAGAAATCTAATTTCTTTCCCATCACCTTCAAACCATCGTTCTCAATCAAAACATTAACCGCTTCAATATGAGAATAAATACGTTGTATTTCCTCGGAAATATCGTAACGGTCGACATGAAAAACGAGTTCTTCGGCGAGCCGATTCTCATCGATTCGCTGTAAATCCCAGGCCTCGATTTGGTGTTCCAATCGGGTCCGTAACTTTGAAAAGAGATCCCGGGAATTCTTTTCACTCAGCCTTTGGATCACCCCAACACGCGTTGTTATATCCTGGATCAACGATCCAATCACTGGCTTTAGCCGCCCGCCCTCTTCTGCTCTGCTTTGGATAAGACGTTCACATACTTCTTCCACAAGAGCATCCAGACCCTCAATATCTATCTCTGGTGGGGTTTTCTTTTTCAGAGAACTCTTTATCGATAAGAGGTCGGCGAGGGTCGGTTTCAAACCAAAACGTTGCTCCAACATTTGAAGTTCTTCAAAGGCGTCCTGATAGGTATCTCCTGCCCTTTCTTGTATTTGGTTTTCGATTTCAATCCGCAGTTCGATTCTACCACGATGAAAATGGCGTTTGACGTATTGATTAAAGCCTAGTTCTAGATTTTGTAACGTTGGTGGTAGAAAGACGCGAACGTCAAGATTGCGATGATTCACCGACCGACAACGTGCCGAAAAACGATGGGTCTCAGTGTGTAAATGACTTTCACCGAACCCTGTCATACTTCTCATCAAAATTACCAGGTTTCGTTTTGCTTGGCAGACTCTTCTTTATTTTCGACTTTGGTCTTCTTTTCGAGAATCTCGACGACCTCGTCGTCTTCTTCTTCATCCTCATTCAATGATTTTTTGAAATTCTTCATTCCTGCGCCAAGTTCTTTGGCAACCATCGGTAATTTGCCGACGCCAAAGAGCATCACAACAATAACGAGAATGATAATGAGTTCTGTTGTACCTAAACCAAACATGTTCTTTCTCCAACTAAACGTTCTATTCTTTGAAATAACACGTAAATCAAAATAGAGCGAACAAAAGTCCTACAAGCAACGTACCAAAATAGGGAAACATAACCATAAATATCAACACAATTATAATTTCAATAGGTCCTGATGCCGACATTCACTCCTCCATAAATGCGAGCGCTGCTACAGCCGCACGTTGTTGGGCCAATTTTTTGGTTTTTCCTTCCCCTCTCCCCACCACCTTACCTTCAACGGTCACTTCGGCGACAAAAATGCGTTCATGGGCCGGCCCACGCTCTTCCACTATCGCATAGGATGGCCGGGAGGTACTGCCACTTTGGGTAATACGTTGTAATTTACTTTTATCGTCTTCTGGGGAATGTTCCCGTCGAGTACGCTCTAGGAGAGCACGATGAAGCCCGACAATAACCGATCGGGCGGCTTCAATACCGCCGTCCAGATAGACTGCCGCCAACAACGCCTCATAGGCGTCCGCCAGAAGACTGGGTTTTGAACGTCCACCACTTAATTCTTCGCCACGACCGAGTCGCAGATATTGTCCCAATTGAATGCGAACAGC
>JALSKP010000548.1 GCA_026988815.1 Myxococcales bacterium
CCTTTGGTGCACCACCAGTATTTGGCATTTTTGGCGTATCACGTGACGGAATAGAGGGGTCAGAAATGCCGGTAAAGTAATTGATACTCGACACGTCAGGCAACGCAATGGGTCCGGCGCTATCCCAAGAATCGTCACCATAAATAGCTTGGTCTTGATGGGATCCATTAAAGACTCCAATCGTTAACATCGACTGTCGAAAAAAAGCATCATCTTCGACCTGTTCGTGAATATTAGGCGCAATAATACCTCCGCCGCTCGATCCTGCGGTTCCGTCAACTGTCGTGGGAACCAACCCAGTCAACATGTGAGGGTTCGGCCCACATTCGTTCGAAATCTGACGAGATGTCGGACCTGAGAATACGCGTCCGGGACGCGAGATTAATCTTGCGATCGGCGACGATATATTTTTTCTTCCGGGCCATTTATTGACGTGTTCCATCCACAAAGGGGTCGCGATATCTAAGCCCTCCCATTGCCCGACTTGAAAGCTATCGAAAAATACACCTGGCCGATCGATAAGAAACGGGCCCGATGGAACCTTCGCATTTCCTACACCAAAGAAAGCCGATTCAATCGCGCCGTCCTCAGAAACAGGTCCAATCGCTTCTAAAACGACGATGTCCTCGCCGGTAATTGAGTAATTTGATAAATTTGCAAATCCTTGGCCCATAAATAGCGTTCCACCTGGAACCACGTCGTAGTCAAAGGTCCACTTTCGTAACTTGTTCCGAATCGTGGTACTGGAGGCGTTATTTTTTTCGGCCCACTTCCCAAGTCCTAACTGGAACAAACGCATCGCTAAAAAGGGTTCTTCCTCGATGATATTGGACCGATAATCTGAGTTATAATCCAAGCCTGGGATTGCGATATCGTCAGCCACGTAATCGCCATCGAAATGACCATTCCCCTTACCTGTGCCAAAGAGTATCTCGATCCCAGCGGACTTATTATCAACGACATGAAGAGCTGTGGTTAAACGTGTGGATGAGGTTAGCATCCCGCTACCAAAACTATATTTTATTTTTAAAGGATCTGTTTGTAATTTAGGACAAGTCGGCTGTTTGACAATACCCGTCCCACGACTGGCAAATCCAACCGTGACATTTTCATGTTGATCGATGAGGTCGGGAATGTCCTGTTCAATATAGGCGAAATGTCCCCGAGGTTGATCTACGTTAAATTCATCAAAGACTAAATTTTTATACAATGTTGATAGGTCTTGCCTATCGACGCATGCGACAGATAAAATACTACACAAAAGTATTGATGATTTGATGATTTTTTCATCATTAGCTCCCTCCTACTTGGGATGTTTTTATGGATCTCTCATATAATGAAAATAAAATAATGCGTCAAACCCTACTCTTCATCATCCTTATTCAGACCTCTTGTCAGACCCCGAGAGCCGTAGAAAAAGCGGGTCCAAAAACAAGCGCTTATTTGAATCTCAAAACAAAATTTCGAGTGCGCAGCCATCTTTTCGTAGGGAAATATCTTTGGCTTTTCTCGGATAAAGAAATCCTCGTTTATAACGGAAAAACAACACAACATATTCTCTTTAAAGATCTTCCCATTCCCCCGTGTAATCTCAAACCATTGAAACATAATCCACAACTTGCTGTGAAATACTTTTACGACAACCCGAATTGTAGGGCTTTTCCAGATTGGTTTTTTAGCAATTATGGCCGTGAATTAGGACGGTTCATACAACGAACACGTGTCGAAAACGAAAAGCTCATCATCACGCTAAACCGAAATGTTATCTATACCTTTAACGCAGATGGAACATTAGAAGGATTTAAAAAGGGCGACTTCCTTAAATCAAGCCCCTATTCTAAAATGGGGTGGAGTGAAAAAGACGGTAAGCTCTTTTACAAAAATAAAGCGATTGCTAACCAACCTTGGCGCTTTCATTTTTCAGGAGACTGGCTCCTTATTTTCAAGAAGGAAACACATCATTTTATTCTATACGACGTGGGAACGGGTACAAAGAAGGCCGTTTTTCATAAAACAACCCGTGAAGAATATAAAAGCTCCTACGACCGCGGTTTTGTGTTTGATGAAGGCGAAGGTGGATTTTATCTCTACAGGAATCGGAGACCCTTTCGATGGTTTGGAAAAAGAATCCTTCTCTTAAATTCTGATAAAGGTAAATTTTGCTACGTTTATAAGGGAGAAAAGAAATGTATCGACGATCCCGAGAATGAACTCAAAAGAGTCACGGAAAATGATTACTATCGGACCTATGTCGGAAAATGGATCGATACCTACATAGAAGTAAAAAAATAGAACCTTGCACTCTTTGGATCTTTTTTGTACTTCCCGAAAATAGCTCGATATTTCTTTCCGAGGAGTAAACAGACGCATCCAAACTCAACCTGAGATTGATGCGGAATTACTCGATATTATTGCGTACCTACCGTGGTCTTATAACAGTGGGTTCGGGATGTTTTGATACCTCAGAAAAATAGAATGTCGTTCAATCGATGGATTTTGCGCTCGTTCCTCTGGGATACTTTACTTTCCTATCTTACGTTGTTTTTTTGAGGCGAGGTCTTGATCAAAAGATGCGGCCGAGTCGAGCATCATGTTTATCAGGGCTTCGTTTTTTGTCACCTTTGCGTAGTGAAGCGCTGTCCAACCGTATTCGTCTTGTAAATTTACAGCAGGATTTTCGCACGCGGTTCGAAGAAGATCTAGACTTTGGGTCCTCGCCGAAAATAGAAAGAGGTTGAATCCTTTATCGCCTACGGGCCGCTTTATCCAAGTCAGCGCTGGCTTCGCTTGGGGATGTGGAATCCGAGAAAATAAAGAAATTGCGTGCTGGGAATGTATCAATCCCACTGACCTTCCGCTTGAGGGTATCCCTAAAGGAAAGTTTAAACAGGTTAGCGCTTCCTTTCAAAATTTTTGTGCTATCGATATCAGAGGAAAGTTATCGTGTTGGGGAGAAAACTCATACGGTGAGCCCGACTGAGGGCAAACTAATCCTATCACGTCCGACGAGAACAGTGACTGATATGATTGAGCTCGAAATGTTCGGGCTGACCTCCACAAAGATCGTTCCAACAAAGTAAAAATCTCGAAAAGCTATGGCTCCGAAGTTAAAGAAACGATAAGACTAAAAGTCGGAGCATAGGACATGAATAGAAGAGAATACCTAAAGTGCATGGCAAGCTTAATCGCCTTGTCATCGGCAGCCATACCTGGACTCGCTATCGCAATGGGTCCCGAAGATAAATTTACAATTGCTCAGCTAAAATATAAAGGCGCCTTCAACACGCGTCCCACGGCGCTGCGGCGATTGACCTTAGAAGTCGAAAAACGGACGAGCATTTCCACGGGGCCTAAGATCCCCCGCTTGTCGGCAACCCAAAAATCTCTCTACCAATATCCGCTCCTTTTTTGGTCGGGCGATCAGGCCTTTGATTCCCTTCCTCAAAAAGCGACCCAAGCGCTCCGAGATTTCCTGCTCTCTGGTGGCATGTTAGTTGTCGATGCAAGCGATGGGGTTGTGGATGGGCCCTTTGTGCAGAGCATCCGACGCGAATTAACAGCGGTCTTCCCGAACCGCAAATTAAGCTCCATTCCCTCCGATCATGTACTCTATAAATCCTTTTTCTTGGTCGACAAACCGGTCGGACGGCTGGCGATTAGCAAAGAACTAGAAGGGATTTTTGACGAGGACCGCCTTGTTTTGATTCTCTCTCAAAACGATATGCTGGGAGCATGGGCAAAAGACAACTTCGGAAGCTGGACCTTTAACTGCGAACCTAAGGGCGATAAACAAAGAGAAATGTCCTACCGCTTGGGAATCAATATCGTGATGTATGCGCTTTGTACAAACTACAAATCCGATCAAGTCCATGTGCCTTTCATTTTAAAACGTCGAAAGTGGAAGGTGGACTGATGAGCACCTATAACTCCGGCGATTTACTTTGGCTTGGAGATTGGGGATCACTTTGGATCCTTTTCCTCCTTATTTTAGGCGCTTTCGTCTTCGCTATTTCATATTACGATTTACGCATTCTTTCGAAAAGAAAATGTTGGACACTCGTCGGATTACGTATCTGGGTTTACCTTCTAGCCGTTCTTTTTCTTCTCGAACCGGCCATTGATTTAAAGAATACGAGCAAGGTAAAAAACCAAGTTGCGGTCCTTATCGATTCGAGTATTTCGATGGATCTTCCTTCTGAAGCCGGTTCCAAAACAAGTCGCCTAAGTCTGGCAAAGTCAGGCCTAAAGGCGTTAAACATTCCACCCAATAAAACCGATGATGAACACGTCTATTCTTTTTTCCATTTTGATAAGGAAAGCGAACTCCTTCCCAATACTGACGCTCTCCAAGCCATAGGACCAAAGACCGATTTGGCAGGTGTTCTTGAGGATATTAAGAAGGGGTTTTCTCAAAAAGATTTGGGTGGCATTATTATCCTCTCCGATGGAATCATGAACGGCGATATGGGAAGTCGGACCCGGCGAGGGGAAACCTTGGATGCGGCGACGAAAAGTACCCTTGAGCGCTTCCAGGCGCCTATCAATACGATGGTTAGCGGCGATCCCGCCTCGCTCCGAGATCTTGCGATCGTTAACCTTGCCCGCGATGATTTCGCCTTCGTCCATAATAAGGTGTCCATTGAAGTCTCGATTCAGGCCGTGGGGATTAAAGACAGAGACCTTAAGTTAATGCTTTCCAGAGACGGTAAAGAAGTTCAAACACGACTTTTAAAAATTAGAAAAGGTAAAAGCATATACAAACTTCGTTTTGAATTTGTGCCTCAAAAAATCGGCAAGGAAGTCTATTCTATCGACTTGCCTCATCTTGAAAATGAAGCACTTTATGAAAACAATCATGCTCAGTTTTTACAAAAGATTATCCGCGATAAAATTCGTGCTCTGCAAGTCGTTGGTCGACCAAGCTGGGACGAGCGTTTTTTAAGGCGCCATCTAAAGCAAAATCCAAACGTTGATTTGATTTCGTTTTTTATCCTTCGGACCAATCAGAATATTCGGGTTGCCGGCAATGACGAGTTATCCCTCATTCCTTTTCCGACCGACGAGTTATTTCAGGATGAGTTAGGAAGTTTTGATTTGGTCATTTTTCAAAACTTTAATTTCGGTCCATATGATATGCGTCGTTACCTTTCCGAGATTTCCAAATTCGTAAAAGAAGGCGGAGGTTTTGTGATGATCGGTGGCGATCTCTCTTTCTCTAAAGGAGGCTATGCGAACACAGCCATCGCCGATATTTTGCCAGTCGAACTTTCCGACGATTCCGATGCGATTGATTTTCGACCTTTTAAACCTCAACTCACCGACGCAGGCACTCGCCATCCCATCACCACCTTGGCCTTTGATCCGACGGCGAATCGAGAGTTGTGGAAACAACTCCCCGATCAACGTGGAACCAATATCGTTTTAAAAGCCAAAGAGGGCGCCTCTGTTTTAGCGGTTCATCCAACCTTGAGCTATGGCGGCGAAAAAATGCCCGTAATCACCATCGGTGAGGCCGAGGAAGGCCGCGTGATGGCGCTGACTACCGACTCCACCTGGAGATGGGGAATTGAGCGCGTCGGCGATGGCGGAACCTCTCGCGAATATCAGTTGTTTTGGAATAATGCCTTTCGGTGGTTGATAAAAGATCCCGAACTCAAGCTCATTCGAATCGAAAATCAAAAAGAGGAATTTGATGTGGGGTCGGCGACCAAAATTGCGGTTCGTCTTTCCAAACCCGACTACACGCCTTTGACCAACCAACAGATTACGCTAAGTGTGGAATTCAAACCTTTCGATAAACAAACCAAAGATCCTGTAAAGCTCTACACGAGGCAAATTCGAACGGATGGTGGAGGTATTGGCGAAACGATGCTGAAGATGGAAAAGGCTGGCATTTACACCATCTTTGCCGAATCCAAAACCGATGGGGGCGTGCTCAAAGATCGGGACGTCATCATCGCTTTGGGATCGGTGAATGAGTATCGAGATATCCTTCCTCGCCCGAAATTCTTGAAACAAGTCGCCAGTGCTAGCGGAGGAAGGTTTACGCGTCTGGGTAAAGACACCCCATCGGTGAATCTGCTGCCCTCCAAATCGATTCAGGTTAACCGCCGGCGAGTGATCCATCTTTGGGATACACCGTGGTCCTTTTTGCTTATTATTGCCCTTCTAGCGTCGGAATGGATGTTGAGACGTAGATGGGGCCGACTATAAATTTGGAAAAAGGAACATTATGCCTGTAATAGTCTTTGCACTTACGCGTAAATAAAGTACCCCTTGGTTTTGATGGCATCGTCCTTGATCTCCTCATTAATAATCTCATTATCGAGTTCGCTGTAGTGGATACAGGCATCCCCCCGCTTCGATATAGCTGGAAAAGTTTTCACTAACGAAACGATAAAACCTAAGCTTACCCGAAATCAAGCTCTGCTACCGATGCCGTACATGACATTAGCACAACTTCTTTCATCCCTGTCCAAATATGGTAATAGAGCTGTGCAAGGGGTGACCCTTTGCGGTGATAAGGTGAGCGTTCCGTGGCAATAGATATTATTTGTGCAGCAATTTGTTTCATGATGGCCTACTTGGGGTATCGTTCAGGCGCGGTGTCTCAGGTTATTCGAATCTCCGGCGTCATGGCGGCTTTTCTATTAAGCTCGGTTGTGGGATCTATTATTCGTGAGGTCTGGGCGAGTGAGGCTGCCGAAGTTGCCCCTCCCATGTCCGAGGCGATTTCGATTGGGATCGCCGCTTTTTTGATTTACTTTGCCGTCACTTTGTCCGGTTCGCTTGCGATCCGGACCTTGCGTCTGGTTTCAAAAACCCTCTCGGGAATGGATCGCGCGATCGGATTGGTCTTGGGAATGCTGAAAGGTCTCTTTGTGTGCTACATCATTGCCAGCATTTTTCTGGTGGCCTCGGTGCCAATTGAAAAGCGCGATCCAAAGGATAGCTTCCATATTCGCGACGGTCAGGTTCTCCCTTTTACGAAAAAACATCACATTCTTCTTCCATGGCAATTTCCAGCGCTACGCCGTTTTCATCAAATGGTTCGATTTGCAGATTGGGTTAAACGTGAAAAACAGGAAGAGCATTTTAGAAACGATACCCGCATTGCGGCGGTATTAAGGCTCGATGAAGTTGAGGCTCTTTTGAAGGATCCTGAAATCGTCGAGGCTGCAAAAACACACTTTTATCCGAAGACCCTTGCTGACGAACGCGTGCGTGCTTTTTTAAACAATAAGAAAAACCTAAAAAAATTGAAAGCCGTTGATTGGGAGTCCTTGAACAATGAAAACGAAAACAAAGATAGTAAAAACTTAGAATAAAATGAAAAAAGGTCTGCTTATCTTTATTGGGTGGCTCTCGCTTGTACTCGGTGCGATTGGGGTCCTACTTCCGCTTCTACCGACGACACCTTTTATTATCCTCGCCGCCGCTTGCTTTGCCAAAAGTTCTCCACGTTTTCATGAAATGCTCCGAAAAAACCCTTGGTTCGGAAAGCCTCTATTAGAGTGGGAGGAACATCGAGTCGTAAACCGACATGTTAAAATCAAAGCAACTTCGCTTATCGTGCTCAGCTTTTCTTTCTCGATCTATATGCTGATACACAAACCCTATTTGCAAATCATGTTGGTCGTCATCGCGCTTGTCTGCCTGGTGTTTATCTGGCGGCTGAACGAGCCCTCTTCCACTGAAGATATCGGTTAAACCTGTCTTTTTAATTGGATCTAAATCAACAGAATCGTCGCAGGTATTGGATTTGCTTTGTCAAATACGGGCTTTGTGATCCCAAATTGATGGGCGAGCGGAAGATGATGACGATATTCCGCGAATCTGAAAGGCAGCTCTTAAGGTTGGGCTCTAAGATTAAAAATCATATCAAAACACGTCATCGTATGAGTGCCATTACCACTAGAGAGGATTGGAAGCTCTTTCCTTAACGAAGGTTTTGAGTTCTGGCATGCTTAGTCCTTTTTCATTGGCTAAAAAATCATAAGGAACTCTCCGTAAGCTTTAGGATACAAATATTTCGGCTTTTTATTAGGTTGTCCATAATAACTTAGAGCTGCTCCACCTGTTGAACTCCGGGCAAGAATTTCAAAAGCCTTGGTCAAACGTTCTTGGTTCCTTCCCGCATCAAAGGTCCCCTGAATATAGGCCCTTTTCACCGTATACATCAAAGGTTCAAGTCCCATTCCAGAGTGTCCAAGATCTCCCAGTATTCCATAATGAGACCGGTCATCTTTAAAGTATCTTGGATCATTCTTTAAACGCCAACCTTCTTCCTCATGATACTCACGTATACGTTCCGGGGGGTAGGATAATGGGGGATTTATGAAGGGGTTGATGTAACGTTTCGGAAAATCACCGTCGGAATTTAAATAAATATACCCTTCGATTAATTTTGTTAATTCGCCAATATATTTATCGTATCGGTTGCGATCATTAAAGGACACGGCCATCCCTGTTTGGGCAGAAAGCATCGTGGTGTGCCAATTCGAGCCAAAATACCGACCATTCGTAAAACCTTCGATTTTCGAAAGCCAGTAGGTAGAAATGTCCTAGACTCCGAAACAACGACTTTTCGTATCACTTCCTTGGCTGGGAGGTATGTAAATAGGGAAGTCAAAAAACGACTACATTGACCTTCTCGTTGACCCCTTTGAGCGTAGCCATTATGATAATAAATCTTTATCCTGGCCCTTTTTATGATTCGCGATCCCGAACGATTCATCCAAAACTCCTTTACACAAGGATCCATCTTTGATGGAAAATATCGCATTGATGGATTGATCGGGACTGGAAACTTTTCTCATGTTTTCAAAGCCAGACATGAGTCAATGGATCGAGACGTAGCGATTAAGATTCTCAAGCCAGAAATGAAAAAAGCAGATCCTGGTCTGGGCGTTCGTTTTCTTAACGAAGTAAAAATCGTAAGCAAACTGCATCATGTCAATTCGGTTACCATTTTCGATTTCGGAGAAACCGAAGAAGGGATCCAGTACATGGTCCTTGAACACATTCCGGGAATCGACTTAGATGAATTATTGCAGCGAAAAAAACGATTCTCCACGCAGGTTGCAGTTGACCTTGTTCTTCAAGTTTTGTCAGCTTTGGAAGAGGCGCACCAGCACAATATCATTCACCGCGATCTGAAGCCATCAAATATCATGATCTCGAAGAATAAGTCCTCAAATCGGAGCAACTATTTGGTGAAGGTACTCGACTTTGGTGTGGCTAAGTTTGTGGGAGGCGCACAACCCTCAGAAGGCGAACGTAGATCGACAAAGTTTATTGGAACACCCGTCTATATGAGCCCCGAGCAAGTTCTCGGTCAACACGTCTCGCCGAGATCGGACCTTTATTCCGTTGGACTCCTTCTCTATGAACTTTTGACGGGCGATGTTCCGGTGGTTGCAAAAAACCTTGCCGCGGTCGCAAAAATACACATCGACGATGCGCCTATTCCCTTCAAGAAAATCAAGCAACTTCCCAAGGCGCTTCAATCCATTATTTACAACGCCACGGAGCGCTATCCAGACAAGCGATTTAAAAATGCACGTACTTTTTCCGATGCCTTGCTCAATATTTTGGACGAGAAGAAAAACGCGAAAAGACTTGATGAGGTTTCGAAGACGACCTTGGCTTTCTTTTTAGAACGTGAGGATAATACCGACGAAGTTCCTCTCCTGCTTGCGCCACGAAGTCAAAAACGAGAAGCACCCAAACGGGTTAAACGTCCGACTAAACCGGTGAACTCGCTTCGTCCCAGTCCGACCAAGAAAGAGGGCTTGCAACTGGATATTAAAAAAGTACGCGATCTAGAACGCTCGAAGACGGATCGACAGAATGCGATCAGAGGATCCATCGATAGCGGTCGGACGCTCGGAGAGGGGTTCCTTTTAGTCTCCGAGGCCGTCACCTTCATGCTTTCTGGTCTCCTCATTGGTGCATTTCTACCCACCAAATCTGTCCCCCTTCGTTTTATGTTTTCGGTCTCCCCAATTATTGTAGCGCTTCTTTCCACGGCTTTTTCTCCGATGTCTAGACCGTCTGAGACAATCATGGAGCAGTGGATTGAGCCCACCTTAGCGCGTTCTTTGCCTATCTTTTTCTCAATCTTCATTGTCGCATTCCTCGTTTTTCCAGAGCACGCCGCTTTTGCAACACGAGAACATATGAACTGGATTCTATCTGACGCTTCAAAAATGGGTGTCATCGGAGAATCCCTTTCAAATCTGGGCTCCCTCTTTGCCTCTTTGTTTTCTTTGGCTTCTCGAATTTTACCGTGGTGAACTAGATGGCTCCGAGCGATATTATTAAAAAATATTTTCGACCTGGTGTTGTTCTCGGCAATCGATATCAAATCGAAAAGCTCGTCGGTGCTGGAGCCTACAGCGCGATTTTTTCTGCCATTGATTCTGAAAAAGGCACGCGTGTGGCGATAAAAGCCGTTCCGCCCCTCGGAGATGGAGGGAAGAAAACCTCGATTGGACGTTTTCAGCGAGAAATGAAAGTCATTGGAAAACTCCGTCACGAAAACATCATTTCTCTCTTTGATTTTGGAGAAACCGAAGAATTGATTGGGTACATGGTGCTTGAATTTATCAAAGGGCAAACGCTTTTTGATATTGTTGATGGCAATCCTATGAACAACTTAAACGCAATCGACGTCACCCGGCAAATTGCAATGGCGCTCCGTGTCGCCCACGAACGAGGCGTGATCCACCGCGATTTGAAGCCTCAAAATGTAATGTTGATCCGAAAAGAATCTGATAAATATCTCGTTAAAGTTCTAGATTTCGGAATGGCGAAATTGACACGTCGCATCGATGCCGATGAATCCATCGAAGAACTGACAAGAGAGGGTATTGCCGTGGGAACACCTCGATACATCGCCCCTGAACAAGCACGTGGAAAAGACGTCGGACCCTATAGCGATCTCTACGCTCTGGGTTTATTGATGTACGAGATGTTCACCGGCGAACGTGCAGTAAAGGCCGATACCGTCGAAAGCGCCATTCGCGCCCATGTCTCTTCCACCCCCCATGAATTTCAGGAGCTCGATCACGTCCCGATCGCGATGCACAATATACTTTTCAAACTTACCGCCAAACAAGTTGGTCGGCGCTACCAAAACGCCACGGAACTTATCGAGGACCTTAACCTTGTTGAAAAAGAATTTGCAGGCGATAAAACTATTGAAGATAATATCGATAATGATCCGACGACCGCCTATGATTTTCGAAATTCACCACGACGAAAAATCGCTCAAGCTCACCCCGATTTTCCTGTCGAAAAAGGGAAGAAAGCGGGCGTGAAAGCAGTCGATACCCGGTCTTTGGCTCCCGAAAAACGAGAAATACCGCGTCCTACCATCGATCGAAACCGGCCCCAAAAATATGATATTCGATGGGGTGCGCTTTTGAGCGCAGGCCTGCTTTTTCCATTTGCCTTTGTGATCGGAAGTGCTGCCTTTTATAACAGTCCCTCGGTATTACGATTTTTTCTAGGATGTTTGCCGCTCATCTTTTGCTCCATGAGCCTTGTTCGTGGGAATGAGAATCTCTCCCCACAAAAGGTCCTCTTTGTGTCCTCTTTGATTTGGATTCTTTTTCCACACCTCTTCCTACAACACGATCTTGGCGTAGGACTTTGGAGCCATTCAACCTGGTTTCTCGAGCCTTTTCAAAACCTGCCGGCTATGCAATCTTTGATCGACATTATAGCGGAGATCTCACGCGCATATGTT
The DNA here is from genome assembly GCA_026988815.1 of Myxococcales bacterium. Taxonomy (GTDB): domain Bacteria; phylum Myxococcota_A; class Bradymonadia; order Bradymonadales; family Bradymonadaceae; genus CALJNB01. Next base: position 11,756 of record JALSKP010000548.1, read on the forward strand.
GAGTTTCTCATCTCTATTTCCGACGCTTTTTCACCACGATAAACAATGCCTAAAAAGTATATAATTTTACTATTTTCACTTCTCTTGGTGAACTGTGAAAATGATCCAGAGAAAGGTCAGCCTTCGGAGTCGTACGCAAGAACAACACCAGCGGTCCATTCCAAGCTCCCTCAAGAAAGCGAAGGAACAGAAGCGAAAAGCGAAACCATCGAGGTCTCGCCGATTCCCTTTCTCGCACAGGAGGGGTTTCTCACCATTGATGGTGAGAACATTTCTCCAACTGGCTTTAACCAAAAAATGGAACTGCTGGGCGCTTTTTCGAAAGTGATCGACGAAAAACAACTCAAGCGTTTCGTTGATCAAAGTATAGAAGATCTGGTCAACGAAACCCTCTTTCGTAAGATGGCAAAAAATCAAACCATCCCTCCCAACGCTGTGGAAGAAAAATTTAACGAAATTAAAAAGTCGACATCTAATTTCGAAAATCACCTGAAAAAATTAGGCCAGAGCGAAGAGGAACTTAAAAAGGAGATAGAGGATTCGCTGAGAACAACGGCCTATGTAGATTCAAAGATTAAGATCAAAGAAAAAGATTTACGCACCTTGTATAAGCGAAATGCTCGTAGTTTTAAAAAGGCCGCTCAAATCAGAGTAAGCCATATTTTTCTCAAAGTAAGTCATCCTAAAGAAAAGAAAGCGACGCTTAAAAAAGCCAAAGAAATTCTTCTCAAGGTTCGAGAGCCGGGCGCCGATTTCGGCGACATTGCAAAAAAAATGTCCCAAGGACCCACACGAAAAAAGAAGGGAGATCTCGGATGGTTCAGTCCAAAACAGCTTCTTCCGCGTTTTTCAAAAGCAGCCTTTAAGTTGAAAGTGGGCCAAGTTTCAAATCCAGTTTGGACCGAAAGAGGATACCACTTGATCAAAGTGATGGATAAAAAAGCCGCAAAAACCCAATCTTTTGAAAGTCTAAAATCCGAACTTGAAAAGACGCTCAAAGCTAAAAGACGATCGGAGACCATTCGAGAAATTATTAAAGATGCAAAATCGAAAGGCAAAGTAAAAATTGACGCTTCAAAAATCGTCAAAAATCCCGAGTTTAAATATTCAATAGGCGTGAGAAAAACGCTTCCTAAAGAGATAAAAATCCCCAGCAAATAATTCGCCTTTATTTTTGTGGATTATTCGAGGTGGATTACCACCCTACGTAATCACCGTTTTTATCCTTTTTGGGAATAATTTTCTTTGATTTCGACCGTTTAATCGTCGATTTGGGACGGGTCGGCGGAGGTGTTTTACGGCGTGTTTTTTTAATAAACTTCTCTGAGGGAACCGTAGTCACATCCTTCTCTTTGTTCAAACGCGTCGGCTCAGGCATCGCCCGTTTTCCGGTAACATTATCGGCCTCCATCTTGTCATAACGTCCTACCGCGCCACCGGTAAACTTATAGATATTGGCAACCTTTTTGGAGAAATAAGTATTTGCCTCACCGATGGAAGTATCGTTCTTCGACAAAAACCAGTTGGGTTGGTGTTCCAAACGTGGCACAACTTTGTTCGCAAAAACGAGTCCAACCAACATTGCCGATCCTAAACAAAATACCGATGCGGAGAAAATACCTCGAGAGATAGGAATCAAAGATGGTTCGACAACGCGAACTCTGTCTTGAACCCTGGTCCCCTCAACCAATCCTGCGATAAAGGGTAAAATCGGAACGGCCAGTATTGAAACGATAAAACGAAATCCGCCGTCAACAAACGCGCCGAGGAGCGCACCGATACTAATAAAACCGACATAGCCAAAAACAAGGGCGAAGATGGAAACAACGAAGATACGAAAATAAACGGAGGGATCAGAAAAATGACGTGCAGCAGCAGCAGAGGGTTTTTCCTCAAAAACGGGCGCCGGACGAACCGGACGAGAAATAGCCGGCTCATCCTCGACCGCGAAGGAATCATGTTCCACCGGTATTGGAGGTAAGGCGCGTGTGGATGGAATAGCTTGACTCAGATCGAGGGCGCTTCTTTCAATCGTGGGCTGAAAATCCACAGGATCAAACACTGAAGGAGGTTTACTTGGTTGAATTGCAAGATTGGGCTGGGTCCCGCCACCGCCAGGGTTAAAAGGTTGAGCATTATTGGACGTAAACTGCGGCATGGGCTGCGAGGTATTGGGGGGATAGGCTGGCATCGCTTGCGATTGAAATTGCTGATAGCCCTGAGGCTGTTGATAAACACCACTGCCCTGAGGATATTGATTTCCTTGTTGAGGATAGCCTTGCGTCTGTTGGGGCTGAAATTGATT
>JALSKP010000549.1 GCA_026988815.1 Myxococcales bacterium
TGACTTGTCATCATTTATAAAATCCCCCATCGCCGTAACTTGGAAGGTTTCTAATCCAAGGTTAGGATTCAAATGCCTGACCGGTAAGGTTAGGATTCAAATGCCTGACCGGAGGTTAAACTAAAAGGGAAATATCTGAGCCGTTTCGCGGGTCCAAAAACGCGGTGTGGAATCGTTAAAGGGCGATTTATTTCTTTAGAATGTCGGTTTGGGTTTGTATTCTATATCCGTAAGTGAGTTTACATCATTTTCGGTGAAAGGTGGGCGCAGAAAACCGTTGGTGTTTTTAGTTCTTTCGAATTTTTAGCGCGATTCAGACTTAAACAGTCAAATCAAATAGGGTTGGTAGTTTGGAAGATGGGGATCTGCGTTACCCAGGTTCAAACATGCACGGTTAAATCTTAGCACCATTGACACCGTTCCCGAGGGAAAGCGTGCGGTCGAGCCCTCTCGGAATCCCTCAAGTCGTTTCTTGTAAACTCGCCAGAAGGTACGCATCGCCACAATGGCAGCCGCGATTTTTTTAGCGCATGTTGAAGAAAAACGGGGGTTTCGTGCGTACATTTTCACTGAGGATTTAGGGGTGGCAAAGTGACTCTGGCTTAAACACGCTTTCATACCGACTATATTCTTCTTGCCGAACTTTTCTTTACGTTCAGCACGTATGCGTTTTTCAGCGTCTTTCATCCATCTTTCAAACATTGCAATCACCTCTTTGAGAGGAAGGTGGTCAAACATCGCCGGAGGCATGGGCGTAAATTCGATGAACTCGGGAAGGTGCTCACTATTTTCTCTTTTTCTAAAATAGTCCGGTCGTTTAAAGCGCATTTTTTTACCCCAATGGCGAGGTAAAATACAGAAGTGTTGCCAATGTGCGACTTTTGAAACCAATCCGGCTGTGACGGGGTTGAGCCAAATATATAGCATCGTATCTATGACCTTTTGGGTGTCCAAAAGGACGGTGTTTCCTGGTGCGGATGAGGACCATAAACTTTCCCTTCGCTGCAATCTTTTGTTAACGACTTTGGTGGTCAGATGGTGGAAATCACGCATGAAGTCGGCTCGGCGGCCGTTATTATCTGTGATGCACAGATGGGTGTGGTTTGACATAATGACAAGCGCGTGGGGTGTCTGATTGTGACGTAATACGGTGAGGCCCAGGAGGTAACCCATCTCATTTTTGGCGAGGTTTTTCTTATCGTTTTTGAGAAGAAATTGGCGCTGTGTGGTACGTCGTGTGAGATGTGCTATTTGACCGGCCAGATGTCGATTTGGTAATGTCATGGCTCCCCCATTTGTAGACAAGTTTACTTTAATGCACCGAGCTGTATCTTTTGTAAACTCGTGATGACGGCTCGTTTTCGGTCAGGATCAAATGTTGTTGCGGAGAATGTGAAAAAAAAAGTTGTTTGTATTCAAAAGTCTTGAATCCCATCAAGGCCCTGTAGTCGAATTTATCCCTTTACTTGCTAGACGAACGCGACCCCCCGGTCAGTCATTTGGCCCTTTCTCGCCGGTCAGTCATTTGGCTCTCCACCTCTGTACAGCGTGCTTTATTTTGATCGGCTGGATGTCACGCGGTATCTTTTCGCTATTTCAACTTAGAACAGCTCAAGAATTAACAAATCTAAATTTCGCCCTTATTTGCTTACTCTACGCGTCTCCCGGTTGTTTTTTGGCGAAGCCCTTTTTTCGCCAAAGCTTGGCAAAACGACCTTGTTCCAAACGCTTTTGAAAAATGCAAAGTCCGGTGCCATCCCAAAGTAGGATTTTTGCGAGGTTTCGATTTCGATTAACAAAAAGAAAAAGATCTCCCGACAACGGGTTTTCATCGAGCCCGTCAACGACCAAACCGTAAAGACCGTTGAAACCTTTTCGTAAATCGGCTGGCGAAGGGTAAGCAAAAACGCGCGATATTCGCGTGTTGAAATTCATGAAAGAAGGACTTTCAAATCGGATAAACTGACGCCTTTCACTTCCCAGCCGCTTGGTGAAATTAAGCTCATCGACGACTG
>JALSKP010000550.1 GCA_026988815.1 Myxococcales bacterium
CCACCAGAGGGAGAGGGCGTTTCTCTTCCGAACAAAAATCCCCTCGAATACCACAAGGACACAATGAATGGTCATACTAGAATCCCACCGTTTTTGATCACACTACATCGACCACTTTTCTTCTGCATTTTAACACCTATGTAAAGCAATTTCAAAAGACTCATCTCGTTGGGAAAACCGCCCTTGGTTTTTGTCAGTTTTCGAAATTGTCGATGCACAGATTCGATAATATTAGTCGTGTACATGATGCGGCGGATGTCTTCGGGGTATTTAAAAAAGTGAGAAAGATTCTCCCAGTTATTACGCCACGACTTAATGACGATCGGGTATTTTTTGTTCCATTTTTCTTCAAGTCGATCCAATCCATCTTCGGCCGCTTCTTTGTTCACCGCTTTGTAAACCTCCTTCAAATCTCTCATGAATTCTTTTTGGTTTTGGGAGCCTACGTATCGCAACGAATTTCGAATTTGGTGTACCACGCAAAGCTGGACCTCGGTCGCTGGAAAGATCGCTTGTATCGCTTCTGGAAAGCCTTTGAGCCATCGACCGACGCAATCAAAATATCCTGCAAACCTCGATTATTGAGGTCTGTTAACACCTGTAACCAAAAGTTAGCCCCCTCGCTATCGGAGATATAGAGCCCTAAAACCTCCTTACGGCCATCTATCCGCACCCCCAAAACGGTATAGACTGCCTTGGAAATATAGCGGCCATTTTCCTTGATTTTGTAGTGAATTGCGTCCAACCAAACGAAGGGATAAATCGCTTCCAAAGGCCGTTGTTGCCACTCCTTGACCAAAGAAATAATTTTATCAGTCACCGCACTTATCGTCGCTGTGGAAATATTGATCGCGTAAATTCCCTCTACATGTTTACTAATATCTCGATAGCTCAACCCCAAACCCTACATCGATAAAATCTTCTCTTCGATTTCGTCGCTCATATTTGTTTGATGTTTTTTAACGATTTGAGGCTCAAATGTGGACTCGCGATCACGCGGCGTTTCCAAATCAAAACCTCCTCCCATGCTCTTTATTCGCTTTTTATTGTAACCCTTTCGACGATTTTCATTTCCGTTCAGAACATCGTTGGCAATGTGGGATTCTACCTCCGCTTCCAACGCGGCTTCGACCAACTGCTTGACCAAAGGTGCTAGAACACCATCTTTACCCTTCATTTTTTGCCCTTCCATGAGGGCATTTACTGCGTCTTCGAAATTAAATTCTTCGTTCATTTGTCTGTCCTTGGTAATAAATAATCCTACCGGACTGACACGAAATTTCTAACACTCCCTCCAAAGCATTTATACTTACCTTGCATGGCCGAATACAGTTTGCTTTCATTTTTCAGCACAAATCCTTTTATCAAAAGTTCGAAAGCCAATGTGGGTCCAAGGTATCTGACACTTGAACATTGGTATTACCAACATCGTTCCTTACAACATAATGCCCATCTGCGCGAATATAAGCGGTCGCAGAATCGTTACTCCTAGTTTTCCCTCCCTTGTTCCATCTTTATCCTAGAAAAACGAAACGTATCGCCAATAAATCCTCCGCTTTATGAGTTCCCTGAATTCAGGTAACTAACTTTAGGGTGATGTAAAATGAATTGGCGTTTGACGTACTTAAAACGACAAACGTATCATTTAGCCGCTCGAACGCGTTTAGGGTCCGAGCCCAAACGACACTAAGATATTCCTGATGGTGCTGTTTTTAATCCTAATAGAAATCCGTTCGCGCGGTTTGACCAATCATGTCGACGACCGCGATACCTTATGGTCGTTGAGGGACCCGCGGACTTTTTGAAATCCCCCTGTGGAAGATGTCGGTTTGGACGCGTCATTGTTTTCCCCTTGGTAATAACGGTTACTATCCTCACTATCGGTACGAGAAGGATTTGATTTCCGATTTAATCAACTTTTTCGTTTAGCCGCATAACTTATGGACCTCGAAGGACCCTCGGGCGTTCTTGAAATTCCCTTTTGGTTTTACATGATAGCTCCTTATTCGTC
>JALSKP010000551.1 GCA_026988815.1 Myxococcales bacterium
GGAATGGGACGTGTCCAAGGATGGACACGGTAGAGCGACGCACGAGCCAAAGCCGAAGCGGTTTGGGGTCAACAAATCGATCAATTGTACGCATTTCGAGATGTGGCAAATAATTCGGGACAACTGGTACCACTGGCAGATCACCGCAACAGTATCGTCGGAACCTTCAGTACTGCCCTGCAAAACATCGACCAAATCGCCGAGTACGATCCCCACGGCCGCGTGACTTTGCGAAATAGCGATGAGGTGATTGTTTGCGAAGAAGCAGGCAACGCCGGCATTGTTTGTGATGCGCCCTCGGGTCTACCCTTTGGCTTCGCATCCGCCCTACGTTCTGACGTGACGGGTTTAGTCTACATGCGCAACCGTTGGTATTCTCCTCGCCTGGGTCAATTTATCACTCACGATCCATTGGGTTATATTGATGCCCATAACCTCTACGCTTACGTAGCTTTCGATCCGATTAATTTCCTTGATCCTTATGGTCTTAAAAGCACAGGTGGATTTGGCGGTAATACTCTTACTCAGGCAGAAGCCGACAAGTTCGGTCAATCTCGTGATCCAGAATATGAGCCCGATTTGGAGAACATAGCGAAAGGTGCTGCAAAGCAGCAGTTTAATGACACGCTCGATGAAGCGAACATGGCAGTGTGCATGTTTTCCAGCTTAGCTTGTGAAATAAATAAACATACCAATCTCATCGACCGCTACAAGCTTGATGATCCAGAACAAAAAATGGGGGGTGATCTGCTCACAACTCTTAAATTCGCGACCGCTATACTAGGAGCCACTGGCGTTAGATTTAAAATTCCGAAAATGCGAATAAATCTTTTGCCGAAGAAGCCCAAAAAGCCCAAGCCCTTAAAGCCCAAGCCCTTTTTTAAAGAAACTTTTGACAATCTTGAGGACGCTACTGGACAGTTGACAGATCTAAAGAGAATCGAGATTCATGGTACTAATCACGTAGAAATACACACAGCGGGATATACGGAGAAATACATGGGCTTCAATCCAAAAACTGGCGAATGGCATTCGGCCTTTTTCAATCCCCAAACCAATAAATTTGGCGGTGGACATTGGTCGTCTCGTAATGATTAAACACCTAAAAGTAAAATCGATTTTAACGGATTTTGAGTATACTTACGATACTTTCGAAGAAGCGGTTGATACGAGCACTTACTCGGAAAGGTATAAACGTGCTAAGGAGGACAACAAAAAATTTCGTTATTTGAAAATAATCGATTTTAAGATTTATATGAATAGAGTTGCGTTCTTTTTATCGGATGGAAAAATATTAGAAATCCTCGGCACTGAAAAACACGGTGACTGGAAAGTGCTTCAAGAAGAATCACAAGACGAGATTCCTCAAAACTATGCGGAGGAGGTACATCTTGAGGCACGGGTATTTGACTCAGATCTAAATATATATTGGCGCCCGTTAGAGCTTCTAAGGTCACGATTAGGTATTGTGGGCTTTGGGATTTATCCATCCAAAACCATGGTTTATCTTCATGTAAGAGGGTTTGAGGATTTATTGTTTGGGCATATGATTGATTCCGGCGGAAATCTTCGGATAAATTTTAATGATAGCTAAAAAGAGAGAAATGGAGAACACACACAAACCCGCAGCCGTTTTCGAACGCGATAGATCTATCCTCTTTACCACTCATAGAAATGACTTAAACCACCATGGTGCCTCTAACACTCCTCGAAAAGACGGCCGCCAACTTTCCATCCCTTTTTTTAGAACAAAGCCTAGGTTATGATAACTATTCCGTTCACCCATTTTCAATCCAGCCGGCTAGCTCCCAACAATCTCTAATCACCTCGTTTTAAGGCTAAGTGTTAAGGCCCATAGTCTTATGGTGTATCATATACTACCTTAAAAGGAGTGAACTTATGGGAAGTGTACACCATGCTAATGCCAAGACAACGGCAAGAATCCGATAGGAAAAGGGGCAAATGACTGACCGGGGGTCGCGATCGTCTAGCAAGTAAGGGGCAATTTCGA
>JALSKP010000552.1 GCA_026988815.1 Myxococcales bacterium
TTTGGCGAAAAATACGCTGACGAGTACGCGTTTGAAAGCGGGTGAAAAGGTAAACTCGAAGAAGGAATATCGATTAAAAGCAAGGGTCAATTCAGCTCCTTGTGATTGCCCTGATTACGAGGTTTTTGTTTTTGGTGAGTGGCGTCGAACACAGTTTGTCGGCAAGGAAAGCGTCCTCATGGCGATCCAAGAATACGCCCGTGATAATCCAAACACTCTTAAACTTATTGATATAAAGGGACGTTTTTCGGGGAAAGAAGAAGCGGCCCCCAACGGCGTAATTTATGAGTCTTTTCTTTTGACGGCATTTACTGACAAATCTCCCTCCGGAGAGGAAAAGGGTTCTCCCTCACCCTCTGGGAGAGGGGACAAACAACCACATTGAAAGCCCATTATGAAAAAAATACGTATTGAACATCCGAAAATTTATCTCGACGCTGAAGGAAAAAAAACCGACGCGATTCTTATTCAAGGACATCAGGTCATTGCCACTGGCGAAGAAGCGAAGTCGCATACCGTCGACGAGGTGATCACGCCAAAAGGTGCGTGCGTGATGCCCTCTCTCACCGATGCACATATCCACATGTGGGGGCTAGGTTTGCGTCCCAATTCGATTTCGCTTCGCGATTGTACGAGCGCCGAGCAAGTCTACGAGGCGTTGAGAAATAGTAAATCGGACAACGATTGGGTTTTTGGACACGACTGGAATCAACATCAGTGGACAGACACCGATGCGCTTAGTTTAGAAAGATTGGATGAGATATTTCCGAATCAAGCGCTCATGTTAAGACGTATCGACGGCCATGCAATTTGGGTCAACTCCATTGCCTTGCAAAGATCCGATACGACAGCCAAAAATGGACTACTTTTAGACGAGGCCATGAATCCCGTTTACGACGCTGCCCCGCCAACACGTTTGGAGGATGATAAAGCTGCTTTTTTCGAAACCGCCAATACCCTAATTGACCACGGTATTACGTGTGTACACATCGCTTGGGTTCAGGCGGACCGCGTTGAGATGTTGGAAAATTTACGAAAAAATAATGATCTTCCTTTGCGGGTTCACACGATGTTGGGTGTTGCAGATCCGGGTAATGCGCCAAGAATTGCAGGGCCCCCCTTTTTGGATGAGGCGTGTTGGTTAAACTTTAATTGCTTAAAATATTTCGCGGACGGAGCGCTCGGTTCCAAGGGAGCTCAGCTTATCGATGGGTATGAGGATGGAAGTTTTGGCGAGGTTGTGGACGAAGACGAGATCCTCAAAACGACCATTCATGAGCCCGCGCTTCGAGGGTGGCAACCGGCGATTCACGCGATCGGCGATCGCGGTGCGGAACGTATTTTAGATCACTACGACCGTCTCCCCGAAGATGTTATCGTAAAAATTAGACCGCGTTTGGAGCATGCGCAGATGCTTACCGACAATGACGTAAAACGTATGCATCGTTACATTTCTAGCATTCAGCCGATCCACCAATATTCAGATTGTGAATGGGCCGATAGCGTTCTCAAGCCTTTTCAGGTGGACCGTCTTTTTCGCTGGCGAGCCTTGGCCGATGTTTCGGTGATGTGCGGCGGATCGGATTATCCGATTGAAGACATCAATCCATGGCGCGGCATTTCGGTTGCGATTTCAAGAGCGGTGAAGAAGCGCGCTCCTTTTCGAACTACAGCGTTGAGTCACCAAGAAGCCGTCGCCGCCTATACTTCAGGGGCGGCCTATGCCGCTTTTTGGGAGGATAAAATTGGTAAACTCGAAGAAGGTTTTCTTGCAGATTTTATTGTACCAGACGTTGACCCTTTTTTGTCTTCTCCTGAAGAAATATGGGATACCAAGGTGTCCCAGGTTTGGTTGGCCGGACAACGTATTCGTTAACCTTTTTTACAATTCTAAGGTCACGATGACCTCATCGCACTTATCAAAACCGGCATAACGCTCAAGCTCCTTTGGGAAATGCAATTCGCCCGCCTTATCCCCTTGTGCAGACGCGATCTTTCCGTGAACGGAA
>JALSKP010000553.1 GCA_026988815.1 Myxococcales bacterium
TCGCGAACACGGTGAGTTCGGGAAGGACGAGACCGGTTTTTGATCTGGCCTCATAAGAAATTTCGGTCCCGGAAATCACGGTATTGATTTCGTTTCGAAGGGGACCAGGCGTCGCGATTTCAAGGTCGGCAAAAATCGCAATCGAACTTCTATTACCTACGCTTGTTATGTCGCCCTCAGCGACGACGATCTTAAAGCCTTGAAAGTCTGGCAAATCAATGGGCGTAGAAATGCTTCCTGCAAGCGCGGGTAAGGCCATTCCGATAAAGGTCGGAAGGACATCGATCAAACGTTGTGGATCTTCGGCGAGAAGTTCCATTGCAATCACACGTGGGTTTTTAACGGCGTCGGCAATATCACCGAGGATGGGAACAATTTGTCCCTCTGGGGTGGAAACGAGTGCGATAGGTAGAAGTAAATCAATGCGAATCGTCGCAATTCGCGTGAATCGACTTTGTACGTATCCAAAAATATGGAGATCAAAATCTTTCCAGTCAATATTCATGAGCGGATCGACAACCTCGTAGGTGTCGCCCATCGGCATTACGGTGTTCGCGCCAAGCGTAACTTTGGGTTCCGTTTGAGGAACGATTTTAATAAAGGCTTCAGACTTTTTTTCGAGCGCCAAGGTTTTTAAACTGGGGAGAAAAATCGCCAAGGTGGAGGTGGTCAGAGCGGCACTTTTTATCGACATGCACGTCGCTCCACTTCCCCAGGTCGACCAAAGAAGATGTTCAATGGCAATTTTATGGTAGCCCAAACCAATCATATAGGGATCGCCGTTCGGTTTCGCGTCTCCAAGTAACATCGGCGCCAAGGCGGGAGCGGTGAAACTTCGTGAGCTTGGATCGGCAGGAACACATCCGTTAAGCGCTTCTGGATCATATCCGTTTCTTAATCCAAGGGATAAACCTGTATCGACTTTGGCAAAATCTGACACGCGTATAAAGGTGTCGACTTTTGCATCGGGAACATCGGAGTTATCCCCTAGGGTTGCTCCGATGAGGAGTTCGCCTTCGACGCCCAAGGTTTGCGGTAGGCACTCTCCACTGGGAAGTTCGCAAAAGCTATCGGCATTGCAAGTCGAACCGTTAGGACATGCTGCCATGTCGCAGCTTACGCAAAGCTGGCTATCGAGAACGCTGCCAAGGACAGGATCAATTTGACCTGTAATTTGGTCCTTAATTAGATTTTTGATGAAGCCAAGATTGGCGGCGCCGCAAAGAAGCCCACCTGTGATGTTGAAGTCAAGATTACTGATATCGGTCGAGGTTTCGCCGGTTGTAATCACAACGTCTTTGGTTGGACTTTGGGCATCCACATCAAACACAATCGGGATTGTCGCCTCTACGGTTGCCGGTAAATTATCATTTCCGTTCGCGTGAAGTTTAACAAAGCAGTTCCCCACAACGGGAATCTTAACGCTAATTTTTTCGTCTAGATCGCCCAAGGTGACTGACATGTCTAAGGTCTTGGTCGGCTTGGGGACCAACTTTGCATCGTCAATCGAGATTGTCATTTGGCAGCCCTGCGAACCATCGGCACACACATCTGCGCTCGCGTAACAAACGTCTGCTGATTTTGGGATGCAGAAATTTAGACCCCCGGGCAGTTGTCCTTCTATAATCGCGGGAAGGTTATCCCCTAAAAAAGTGAGACCGCTTGAGGTGAGTCGTACCGACCCTGTCGTTGGAATGGTTTTATCGTATTTTGAAACCGGGAATTCCTTTGCGTTAAAGCCCGAACAGGAGCAATCGCCCGAACAGGAAGCAAAGGCCAGGAGCGCTAGAAAAGGAATTGTATTGTTCAACTTAGCCATTAATGACTCCACTAGATGGGTGATAGAAGGGAGGCTGAATTCAGGTGCCTTCTTGTCTTGAAATTTGTTTGGAATTTCCTACCATTTTCGTAGCTTTAAGTCCAAAGTTGGATCTTGTTTTTTATCCCCTTTAGGTTCAGAACGAGTGTGATCCTTTTAGGGGTAATTCACGTAGGGCACGACCCCCC